>NZ_MU078694.1:0-300000 GCF_014078525.1 Nitrosopumilus sp. b3 | reverse complement strand
TCATTACAGATGTAGCTCAAGCACAAAGGGAGTATAAAAAAATTTTAAAAGATGCTAGCATGGTAATTATGATTTCAACAATGCTTCATTCCATTGCAACAGGCAATATGCTACCTGCAAATGTCAAAGTTATAGTAGTGGATATCAATCAACCAACGGTTACAAAACTTATGGATCGTGGGACCTGGCAAGCTTTGGGAATTGTTTCAGATGTGGGAGCATTTTTACCATTAGTTGTAGCTCAACTCAGAAAAAAGAAATCATCAAGGTAAAAGTCTAGGATGCAGTAAATGCATACCATCTGAATCAAATTCAACAGGATGTATTTGCTCACTATGTTTGACTCCTCGCATTTTAGTAACCTGAATTGTTCTCTCCATAGTATCACCTGTTCTATTATGTCGAAGTTGAACAATCCCAGAAGTCACAAACCATTCTAAAGGCATTTCATCATTTTTAGAATCTTCAGATAAGATTAAACTGGTTACCCCAAAATTTTCCAAAGCTTGAACCATTGCTTGCAATCCCTGTCTCATACTGAATTTATCTGAATATTGTAAAGATAAAATTGTGACAGAATCAATTACAACTCTTTTGGCTTCTATTCTTTTTATGCTGCTGAGAATTAATTTAGTTAAATGCTCAAATGGTAAATTTTCTCCTCTGTAAAGAGAATCATCTTTTCCAATTAATTCATCCTGTATCTTAAATGGTCTTGCGTCAACCATCAAAATCTTATCATCAGATATCAAATTATCAAAATCCCATCCGTATGAAATGCAGTCGTTTTTGATCTCCTGGATGTTTTGAGACATTGTTACATAAACACCGGGTTCATCAAAATCTTTGGCACCTGCGTAGAGATATTGTAACCCAAAAGTAGTCTTTCCACTTCCAGGCGGTCCTGAAACTGTAACAGAACGCCCTGCTTTCATTCCTCCTGAAATAACCGTATCCAATCCGGGTATTCCTGTCTTCACTTTAGAATATGTAGATTCCATATCTATAACAAGGATAAGGTAAATTTTCTATATAAAGAGGGGTACTAGTTTGAATCTGACAAAAATATTTCCATAAGATTACAGATGAATATTCTTTGAATTAGTCCACATTGATTCAAATAATAATTTCATTGCATACACCATTGAATTTGAATTTGTCCACATTGCATAAGGTTCATCTAGAGATACGGCATTTTTAGTAAAAAACAGCATCTCGCTATTATCTTTTAAAATAAAACACAGATGATTTTCTACATCAGTATGTAGTTTTTTAATATTTTTTCTTTCTAAATCATCAAAGATGTATGTTGTTTTATCAGTACATCCACTTAACAATCTGAATTTTTGTTTTGATTTTACAAAAGATTCGAGGAAATCTCCATGATATAGTTTAAGATAATCTTTTTCAGAACCTAGAATTAAAAATTCATCATTATGACTGTCAGTCATTTCAGTTATTTTTGAATGAATTTGATTCGAACCTTGTAGCATCTGGAATTTTTCTTCAACTTCTGGATGCATAGAATCAAATGTTGGGATATTGTCCCATAACTTTGATAACCCTTGTTCCATTCTTTCAAGAGATTTTACACGTTCTTTTTCAGAATTTACTAATATCCAAATAGCTTTCTCTAAAGGTAATGCTATAAACTGTATTGGGTGTTGAAATGTAGCAGATACAATTCCTTTATTTTGTAATGCAGACAATAAATGATAGGTTTCAGTACGGGGTAATTTCAATGATTTGCAAACTTCGGGAGCAGTCTTTGAGCCATATTTTCCAAGATAAATGAATACCTTGCTTTGATTTGATGTTAATCCAAATTCCGATAATTTCGTTTGAACTTTTTCCACTGAAAGTTTGTACTCATACATTTTCGAATCAGGTGATGAGTCAAATACTGATTCTTGGGCGTTTTCTTTTGGCATCTTTATTCAGGATCATCATTAAGAAATCACTGAACTATATTGTAGTAAAGCTAAATTTGTTAGATCGACTTGATCGTTTTTATCCATTTTACCGATAAAAATGGATCAAATTAGGCGTAAATATGCCAATTATTCCTAAATTTTAATTTTTTTTGACCAAAATGATGGTTTTTCTATGATCCACACTCAACAGAATTTGCAAATACTGTTGTTTCATTTTGGATGATCATACCTAGTAAAACATCGACCCCTCATTTTTGTACAAGTTAGATGAATAATTAAAAAATATGACTAAAAGAAAAGTCTTTTTCATTTCATTTCAAATATAGTTCGATAAAACAGAAACTACTAGATGGAATTATTTCTAGATCATCACATTATTGGAATAGGCTTGGCATTAGTTATGCTAGGAGTTGCGTCAGTAATCGATGTATGGAAAAGAGAAATTCATGATTATTTTTGGATTGTATTTGGAGTAATCGGATTTTTATTGATATTTTTAAGCCCTGATCTAATTTCTGATTTATTCACTTTAGGATTTTCATTAATTATTGTACCAATTGTGATTATTATGTGGAGAATAGGGTTTTTTGGGGGGGCAGATGCCTTTGCACTTATTGCATTAGCAGTTATTGCACCTATGGCTACATTTAGTGAAACTCCAATAACACCATTTACAACATTGTCTAATGCCGTGATACTATTTGTAATTCCATTTATTGTAAATGTATTAAGAAATGTGATAGCACAGATTAAAGGCGAAAACATCTTTGAGGGTTTTGAAGAGACTACTGGAAGAAAAATAATTGCAATATTAATGGGATATAGAGCTAAAAACCCAAAATTTGGTTTCTCTATAGAAAAAACTAAGAAAGGAAAAAAGAAATTAAATTTGAAATTACATCATGCTGAAAATCAAGACTTTTGTACAAAACCCGATACTTGGATTACTCCTGGAATTCCATATCTTTTACTAATTACAGGTGGTTTTTTGATTCAATTAGTTTATGGTGATATTCTCTTAGGTCAGTTTCTAGGATTGTAGCTAAATAGAATGAAAAAATACGATGTAATATTGAATTACATACATCTGTTAATGTAAAAATTAAATTCATACTTTCTTAATGGATGGGGATAATCACGAAAAAACGTTTACTGAAACAGTAGAAAATACAATTAGTAAACTAAATCTTATGATAATAGATTACTATTTTTCTACAGATGAAACAAAAATCTATCTATTTTTAAACAAAAACAGTGTTGAGACTGCCTCAGAAATATCAAAAGCCATGAATATTCCAAGAACCGAAACATATCGATTATTATCATCATTACAACGAAAAGGAGTAGTTTTTTCATCATTTGGTAAACCTACAAAATTTAGTGCAGTTGGCATTGATGAAGTGTTAGAGATTTTATCAAATAAAATTAGAACAAAAATCAGTCAACTGGAAGCAGAAACCAGAAAGAATCATTTGACAATAAACAACAGATGGGAATAGCGGAAAAATTATTTTGTGCATTTAACTATTACTTAGAAAAAAACTGAATGAATTATACGCTCATTTTAAATCAAAAAGTGAGATATTTTTTGTATGATGAGAAAAAAACTTTCTCAGTATACAATTGCATTGTTCTCTTTACTAATCATAATCAATTCAACTCCTGTGTTTGGAGAGGTTACAGATCTTCAAGTTAATTCCGATTCATTTTACAAAGGTGATCAAATAGAATTTTCAGGTTTAGTTGAGAAAGATTCTGTAGGTTTAGTAACTATAGTCATCAGGGATCACAAAAATGAATTTGTCCAATTGACACAAGCAATAATCAATCATGATGAATCATTTAAAAAAATTGTTAAAATCAACGATGATTTTTCGGAACATGGTGTGTATAATGCAACAGGATTTATTCTAAATATGACTGAAGGTGTAACAACAAGTTTCGGAGTTTCATTAAATGGGATTCCAGTTAATTTAGAAATTTCAGATGGGAGCAAAAAGGGAAAACAAGATAATGAAAAAGTGAACAATGTTCAGACAATAGAAGAAAAACCAATCTCCACATCTGTTGATTTTGTTGACCCAAACAAAGATCCTCAATACTATATTGATAGATACTATAATGAGGTAGCATACAAGTCATGGTTTGACAGGAACTATCCAGGATTAACTATAGAGGAAGCAGTAAATTATGAGAATAATTCGATACAAAATTTAACCCATGAGGAACCTGTGGATGAATGGAATGGACACTCAAAACCTGCTGATTTTGTTGACCCAAACAAAGATCCTCAATACTATATTGATAGATACTATAATGAGGTAGCATACAAGTCATGGTTTGACAGGAACTATCCAGGATTAACTATAGAGGAAGCAGTAAATCACAATGATAACATCAATACTGTGGTCCACGAATTAATTGACAAAGAAATCATTCCTGAAGCCGAAGCATCATCTATCGCTGAAGAAAAGAAAATAACTGAAAGTAATTCCGAGATTGCAGAGATATCTCTTGCTATTGCAGGCATAGGGATATTGTTTGGCGCAGTGATTGGAATAAAGAAAAAAGTTGATACAAATTCAAAACAAATTTCAATTAACAAAGAGGTGATCAGAAAAAAATTAATTCAGCCAATTATTAGAAGCAATCCAAAAGAAATTATACAAATAAGATTGGCCAAAGGGGAAATTAATTTAGAAGAATATGATGAATTAAAATCAAAATTAGATTAGTTGGTATTAATCAGGGAATTCTTTTGATTAAGCGAATTATTCAAAGATGTTTTTTTGATAGTTTCAAAAAATTTGGTGATCATATCTATTCCTGCAACAACTTTTGGAGCATTATTTTTTACAAATTCTTCTTTTTCAGAATCTGTTTCAGGTTTCTTATCTAGATAATTTTGATAAACCTTGGCACCGTCATAGTCTACATAAGCAATTCTTGCACTGAAGTCAGTTCGTTCTAAAACCAAGCTATCCCCACCTACAATTGCAGTGTGATATGGATGAACTATTAGTGATTCAGATAATTTCTGAGATGTGAAAATTTTAGCTTTTTGCAAATCTGTAGCATAATAATTAAAATCAGCCAAAAGGTAAAATGTAGCATCAGGCTTCGTGGCAACTACACCTTCAATTGAGGATAATGCCTTGTATGTATAATCACCCATAATTTGATGAATGTTTCTGGTAATTTGGAAATATTCATCCATATCTTTACTGATTTCAAACCCAGCTACTGCTGCATGTTGAATTGGAGTTGAAACTGCAGTATATTCAGTTGCCAAAATTTTTTTGAATTGTGTTTTCAGATCTATAGCATGTTGTGGAAAAACTACATAGCCTAAACGATATCCGCCTGCTGCATGTGATTTTGATAAACCGTTTGTTACAAATGTGCCTTCAGGGTAAATTTTACCCATACTGACAAATTTTGAAAAATCATATGTTGTCTGGGCATAAATTTCATCTGAAATAACTGTGATATTTTGTTCTCTACATACATCAGATATTTCTTCTAACTCTAATTTGTCATAAAGTAGCCCCGTAGGGTTATTCGGATTGTTAAGGATCAGTATTTTTTGTCTATCGTGTAATCGCAACGCAAGTCTTCTTAAATTATTTGGAGATATTTTTTTGTTTGATCTAGTTGGCAGCATATGATAATTTTTCTTTAAAAATCTAATTTGAGGAAGATATCCTAACCAAGCAGGGGTTGGTAAAATCACCGTCCCATGTAAAATTTCTAAAAGATTAAAAATCAACTCTTTGGTTCCAGGACCAACATGGATTCTTTCAGGTGGAACATCCATTCCAAAATAATGTTTATTGTATTTGGATATGGCATTTCGTAGTTCTGGAATTCCAGAAATCGGTGCATAAGCCCCCTTGTCAGCATTTTTTACTAATGCCTCTTGGATTGCTTTTGGAACTGGAAAAGGGGATTGGCCAAATGCAAAGCCATAAAATCCAAAACCACATTCAGGATGAGGGCAATCTGAATGAAATTCCTGCAAAAAGGTGTTTAATTTGAGATTTTCAGGCATCTCAATGTCTTCTACTTGCTGATCAACTACAAATTTCAATAATTTATCTACTAGGAATTAGATTTAGATACCAAGCGTGAAATAGTGAATATCAAACAGTGAGATTTTATCAACCTATTTTTGTAATTTCGTCTAAAACCTTTGTATTTTCCAGAGATGATAAATCACCCATATCCATTCCCAATAATTTTGATTTTAATACACGACGCATTATTTTTCCAGTTCTAGTTTTTGGTAAATCAGTCATTTGAAAAACAAATTTAGGTTTTGCAACCTTCCCAATTTTTTCAGACACGTAATTTGATATCTCTGTTTCTAAACCTGTATCGGATTTATCATCTGTAACAAAAAAGATCACAATTGCTTCACCAGTTATATCATCAGGAATTGAAATAGATGCGGCATCAGAAATTTTTTCATGAGAAATAACAGTTTGTTCAATTTCAGCAGTACTCATTCTATGTCCAGATATGTTGATTACATCATCTGCCCTACCACGCATATACCATAAGTTATCTTTATCAACAAAGACATAGTCGCCATGAAACCAAACATTTTCAAATCTTGACCAATAAGTTTCAATATACCGTGTATCATTATTTAACAATCCACGAGTCATTGCAGGCCATGGGGATTTTATAACTAAATACCCATTTTCATTTCTTACTGGATTACCATCATCATCAAAGACATCTAGATTCATTCCTGGAACAGGAATCCCCACACATGATGGTTTTAATTTCATTCCAGGAAAAACTGACAACATTGCACCACCAATTTCAGTTCCACCTGATAAATTCATTATAGGAATTTTTTTGTTACCAACTTTATCAAACAACCACCACCAAGAATCCTCATCAAGAGGTTCGCCAGTTGTAGGGATGTTTTTTATTTTATCTAATGAGAATAATTTTCTAGGTTCTGCATTATTTTTTTTGAATAACCGTACTGCCGTAGGAGATATGCCAAAAATTGTTGCATCATACTCTGACAGCATTTGCCAGATTCTATTAGGTGTCGGATAATCAATAGCACCATCATAAATTACTGCACTAGCCCCCATAATCAAAAGACCATAAACATTCCAAACTTGGCCTGTAATCCAACCAATATCTGCAGGCCAGAATAAGATGTCATTTTCATTCATATCTATGAGGTATGCAGATTGATGTCCTGCAAAAACGGAAAATCCTCCATGACTATGAATTACTCCCTTGGGGTTACCCGTAGTTCCTGAAGTATATAAAATAAACAAAGGATCCTCGGAATCCATTATTTCAGTAACACAAGAATCATCATGGAAGGACATGATTTTTTCAAATGGGATTATATCTTTAGATTCTGAAAAAGTGTCGATTCCTTTGTATGATACAAGTATTGTTTTTTCAATATTGGTATTTTTTATCGCAGTTTCCATAATCTCTTTTTGAGAGACAGGTTTTCCTTTACGATAAAACCCATCAGAAATGAATAGAATCTTTGCCTTACAATCTTGCAGTCTAACATGCAATGATTGTGAGCTATACCCTGAAAAAATTGTAGTTTGAATTGCGCCAATCTTAGCTGCAGCAAGAATTGCCAAAATTGCCTGTTCAATCATCGGAAGATAGATTGCAATCACATCTCCTTTTTTAACACCAAGAGATTTGAGGGCATTTGCAAGTTTTGTAACTTTGGAATTTAATTCAGAGTATGATATTTTAGATGTAGAGCCATCTTCAGATACAAAATAATACGCAATTTTTTGGGGGTTTATTTTTGCAAATTTTTCTACAGAAGACTTGTAAATGTTTGTCTTGCCATCGATAAACCATTTTGACCATGCAATGCCTTTTGAAACATCCAATGTTTTTGTATATGGCTTATCCCAAACTATTCCTATATCTTTATCAACGGATTCCCAAAACCATTCTAAATCTGTTTTTGCCTTTTGGGACAACTCTTCTAGTGTAGACACACCATGTTTATTCATAAATTGAAAGATGTTGGATTCTTTGATTTGTTTTTCATTTGGAATGAATTCAAAATTCGACAAGATTCAATCTTTAGAAACCTAAAGAGTGTAAAAAGATTTTTAGATTTATGATATGTCTATTCCCAAACGTCTGGCACAAGCAATTGCTGATTTTCCATCATCTTCACTAATTCCTGCTTTAAGAAATATCTCATTCCAATGGGTTTGGGTATCCATAGTGTTTTCGTGGTAATATTCTCTTAAAATCACGCCTACTTGTCGTTCTAATCTTAGTCTTGTGGCATCATTCATGCCTTGCTGAAGAATAGATGCATCGGAATTGGCAAGAATCTTGATAAATTCTATATCTTCTAACGATAGTTTAGTCATTGGATTCCGATTGCTTTTTTTAGCAAATTCAAAGTTAGTGCAGGATCTGCCTTTCCTTTTGTTTTTTGCATAACTTTGCCTACCAAATAGTTGATTGTTCGAGGATTGCTTTTTGCCTGTTCCACAGCTTGAGACTCTTCAGAAATCAATTGCTGGATGATACCTGATAGTTCTGAAGCATCCGAAACATTTCCCAAATCTAATTCAGAAATAATTACAGATAGATCTTTTCCAGTTTTGACAATTTCATACAATGCATTTTTAGAAGAATTTTTAGAAATCTGTCCTGATTGAATTGATTCTGCTAATTCCTTTAAATGGTTTGCAGTAAGTTTTGATGAATCACGTTTTTCTCTTGTATCAACTAGCCCCATTAGATCTGTTGTGATGATATTTGCGATTTCTTTTGCGGTCTTTTCTGTATGTGACTGTTCAAATAAATCAGAATAAAATTTGTCAGAAGATAACACATCAGCAACTTGAGGTGGTATGTTGTATTTTGAAACATATCTCTCTTTTTTGGAGCTTATGCTTTCAGGCATTTCTGATTTTAATTGTTGCTGAATTTGAGGATCAATCGTTATCCACGGAATGTCCCCTTCCAAGAAATAACGATAATCAAGTTCTTCTTCTTTAGAACGTGAAGATACAGTTATCTTTCGTTTATCGTCCCAATGACGTGTTTCTTGGATTATTGGAATATCGCGAGAACTCAAGCTCTCTTGTCGGGTAATTTCAAAATGGACAGCTTTTTCTAAATCATGGAAAGAGCCAATATTTTTTATTTCAACTTTTTTGCCACCTTTGATAGAAACATTTGCATCTGCTCGCATTGCCCCCTCTAGACTAGGATCTGCAACACCCAAGTTTTCCAATAAATCAGACAAAATATTTAAAAAATCTCTTACTTCCTTTGGAGTCTCAAAATCAGGCTCGGTAACAATTTCAACTAGGGGAGTTCCTGCTCTATTATAATCTACAAGTGTGATTTGATTTTTTGATGAACTTCCCTCGTAAATTAGCCTCCCAGGGTCTTCCTCTAACTGTATCCTGGTAATTCTAATTTTTTTATCACCAACCATAATGGAACCAGTTCCTCCAACACTTGTATCGCCATAAATGTTGAGCTGAGTAATTTGGAAGTTTTTTGGAAGATCAGGATAAAAATAATTTTTTCTAAAAAAAGCAATTTTTTCTGGAGTAGAGCAATTTAATGCCATGGCAATAATCGTTGCTTTTTTCACTGCTTCTTTGTTTAATCTAGGCAAACTTCCTGGGAGCCCCATACAAATAGGACAAATGTTTTCATTGATTTCAAATTCCCTATAGTTTGCTTTACATGAACAAAATAATTTACTTTGTAAATTCGTTAATTGACAGTGAATTTCTAAACCTATCATGGTCATATTGGAACCTCTGGTAGAGTAACAGTTTGTTCTAGTGCATAGGCAGCTTGAAGTAATAGTTTGTCATGATTTGAATCAGCAAACAATTGAATACCGATTGGCAATCCATTTGAATGTGCGAAAGGTATTGAGATCGCAGGTTTTCCTGTAAGATTTGCAGTTACAGTGTTAATGTCAACTAGAAATAGAGATATCGGATCATCAATTTTTTCACCAATTTTAAATGGAAGAACTGGGACAGTAGGTGAAATTAAAAGATCAAATTTCTTAAATGCCTCATTAACTTCCTTTGTAAGTTTATTCTTTACTTTTAATGCCTTGAGGAAATATTTTCCTGCATGACCTGCTGATGGAACAAATCCTCCAAGGATCATTCTTCTTGTAACTTCAGGACCGAATTTTCTTCTTGCTTTTGAAATGTAAGAATTAAATTCATAACCTTCGACTGGAAAATCATAACCATATCTGAGATTATCATATCTTGCAAGATTACTTCCAGCTTCTGTTGCAGTAATTGTATAATATGCAGCTACAGAATATTTTACCATATCAAGTGATACTTCTTCACATATTGCCCCTAACTTCTCAAGTTTTGATATTGCCTCTTTGGTTGCATTCAAAACTGCAGGATCTATCCCTTCCCCTATCATCTCTTTGATGATCCCAATTTTCTTCCCCTCTATACCCGAATCTATGTCTGAAAGGTAATCCTCATTTTGGTTATCTATTGTTGTGTTATCATTAGGATCTATTCCAGAAATTAGATTTAGGAGAAACGCTGTATCTTTTACGGTTCTAGTGAGCGGACCAATTTGCTCGATACTGTTAGCATAGGAAATTAAACCAAATCTGCTAATCAGTCCGTATGTTGGTTTGTATCCAACTGTAGAACAAAAACTTGCAGGATTTCTAACAGACCCTCCTGTATCAGAACCAATAGATGCCATACATTCAAAAGCACTAACTGATACTGCACTACCACCTGATGAACCCCCTGGAACATAATCTATATTCCATGGATTTTTACTAGGACCAAACGCACTAAATTCTGTTGTAAGACCCATGGCAAATTCATCCATGTTTACTTTTCCAATAAATATTGCATCTTGCTGTTTTAATTTTGTAATAACTGTGGCATCATAGGGCGCAACAAAATTTTCCAACATTTTAGATGCACATGTAGTTTTACTTCCCTTGATGCACAAATTATCTTTAATTGATATTGGCATTCCAAAACAATCCCCAACATTTTCACCGGATTTTATTTTTTTATCAATATTTTGTGCTTGTTGAACTGCATCATCATTAACAGATAAGAATGCATGTACTTTGTCATCAATTTTTTTAATTTGATCAATAGTACTAGCAACAAAATCTTCTGCAGAGATATTTCCATTTTTTACTTCTTGAACATATTCAAGAGCAGAAATTTTTAGATTCATGAAGACATCTTTGGTGCTCGAACGTATGTTCCTTTATAGTGGTTTAATTTTTCAATTAGTTTTTCAGGAAATGGAATGTATTCATCATCACGTAAATTTGAAATGGACATTTCTTGGGTTGAAATTTCTTCAGATTCAACACCTGCAGAATCTAAAATGTCAAAATAATTAATCATTGCATGTACTTTGTCGACATATTCTCTATGATCATCGATAGAAATTTTCATTAATTTTGAAACATGTTCTATTTCTTCTTCTGTAACCATTCAATACACCTACGGTGTTAATCTGTCAACATCTCTTGGATAAAATGTTACATCTCGAATATTTTCTGTGCCTGTGAGTGCCATAATTAGGCGTTCAAGACCAATTCCACAACCTGCGTGGGGAGGAACGCCATAATCAAACGCACCTAAATGGTATTCAAATGCATCTGTTTTCATACCTTTATTTTTCATTCTCTCAGAAAGCTCATCTCGTTTTTCAATTCTTGTACTTCCAGATGATAATTCCAAATCACCATACATTAAATCAAAAGATTCAGAAACTTTGGGATTTGATTTACTATCCTTTACATAGAATGGTTTTGGTGCAAGAGGCCAGTCTTTAATGAAATAGAACCCTTCAAGTCCAATTTTTTTTAGATTGGATGGATAAAGATCATCACCCCATTCTGTTTTTGCTCCGGCTTTTTGCATTTTATCAACTAGATCATCATATGAATATCTCGGAATGGTTTCAGGAATTTCAGGAACTGAGAATTCAGCATTTGGATTATTTTTAACATAGCCATTTACAGTCTGTATTGAAATTTTTATTATCTCTTCAATTCTATTCATGATATCATTGTAATCAACAAACGCTTCTTCCAAGTCAATGGATATAGCTTCTGCAAGATGTCGATTTGTCCTTGATGGTTCTGCCCTAAAAATTGGGGCAATCTCAAAAACTTTTTCAAAACTCATCGTTAACTGTTCCTTATACAATTGGGGACTCTGAGCTAAAAATGCTTCTTTGTTGTAATAAAATATTGGAAATAATGCAGCCCCGCCTTCAGTAGCAGTCGCAATCATTTTTGGGGTATTGATTTCAATAAACTTTTGATTTGAAAAATAATCTCTAATACTTTCTAAAACTAAACTCCTTGTTTTGAAAATGTGTTGTAATATTGTTCGTCTAAGATCAATTGGTCTTACTTCTAACCTAGTATCAATATTTTTGACCGTTTTTGCTGTTGGCTCAAATGGAGGGATTTTCTCAACATTTGAAAATACTCTCAACTCTGAAGGGATGATCTCAAATCCGCTAGGTGCTTTTTCTGAAGATTTTACCTTTCCAGTTACAGCAATGGATGAATGTGATTTTAGTGATGAGATAGTTTCACGTATATCATCAGGACAATCTCCTTTTTTCGCTACGACTGAAATCTCCCCATTTTTATCACGAATTGTTGCAAAACTGATATTTCCATGCCCACGTATAGTTAAAACCCATCCCATAACGGTGACCTGCTCACCATCCATTGATGGAGTAATCTCATCAGAGTAATGAGATCTACGCAAATTTCCCAATTCAGTTTCAACCATAATTTACTTTAATGCATTTTGTTGGTATAATTAATTTTTACACGAAAAAATGAATAATTTTCATAATGCTTATAGCCAGCAGGAATTCCACATCAAAATAAGATGAATATCCTAATGGGGCTTGTTATTGCAATGTTTATCATTACAGCAGTATATGTCGGATATCACGCAATGCAGCATCCTGAAGAAGAGGGAGACGGGCATAATATCGAAATAGGATTACTAAATGAGAATACAGGAATAATTCAATCACTCCATAACACTATGTTATTCAAAGCAGTCATTTGATTTTTTCAAAATTTATTTACATTAAATTACCATGGTATTCCTAGAATTTTATGCCATTGAACGATAAGGAAAAAATGATTGCAATTATTTCAAATGGAATAGCGGTATTTTCACTTTTGCAAGAAAGAGACGAATTACCAAAAAATACTACAATGTATGATTTTATCCTAAAAGTAGTCCCAGAAGATATCAAATCAGAACTGAATGTGGATTTGATTGACGAGATATTTCAATACGTAATATCCACACATAGTTCATAAGGTACAAAATCTAAACAAAAACATCATAATGGTAGCCATAGCAACACTGGGATCTCATTGTGCATTGCAAGTGCTAAAAGGTGCAAAAGATGAAGGCCTCAAAACTATACTAGTTTGTGAAAAGAAACGTGAAAAACTTTATCGAAGATTTCCATTTATTGACGAATTAATTCTAGTAGACTCTTTTAAAGAAATTTTAGAAGAAAAATGTCAATCAATATTAAAAGAAAATCAAGCTGTTCTAATCCCACATGGTACATTAATTGCTCAAATGAGTTCCGAGGAGATTGAATCCATCAAAATTCCAGTATTTGGTAACAAATGGATTCTGAGATGGGAGTCAGATAGAGAGATGAAAGAAAAACTGATGAGAGAGGCAAAACTCCCAATGCCAAAACCAGTCACAGAGCCTAAAGACATTAAGAAATTAGTTATTGTCAAAAGACAAGGAGCTGCAGGAGGTAAAGGGTACTTTATGGCAGCAAATGAAGAAGATTACAATACAAAAAGAAATCAATTGATTGCAGATGGAATAATCTCAAAAGATGAGACCCTTTACATTCAAGAATATGCAGCAGGTGTGCTGGCATATTTACAATTCTTTTATTCGCCACTAAAAGATGAATTAGAATTTTTTGGTGTTGATCAAAGACATGAATCAGATATAGAAGGTCTTGCAAGAATTCCTTCAGAACAACAACTCAAATCAACCAAAGTTCCATCCTTCAATGTAATTGGAAACAGTCCACTTGTTTTAAGAGAATCCCTCCTACAGGATGTTTATGACATGGGAGAAAATTTTGTGGAAGCATCAAGGAGAATGGTATCGCCGGGAATGAATGGTCCCTTTTGCATAGAAGGAGTATATGATGAAAATGCAAAATTCACATCGTTTGAGTTTTCAGCAAGGATTGTTGCAGGAACAAACATCTACATGGACGGTTCTCCATACTATTCACTTTTGTTTAACGAATCAATGAGTATGGGTAAAAGAATTGCAAGAGAGGTAAAGATGGCAGTTGAAGTAAATCAACTAGATAAAATCACCACATAAAAAATATTTTTTATAAAAATTATTTTGTAGACACTTCCATCCCATGTTGGGATTTGATGATGTACTTGTCTCGGATCTTCACACTAACCCAATCAATGATTAATACTGTAACCAATACAACAAGCATAAAGACAGCAGCTTTGCCATATTCGAAAAATTTGATATAATTAATAATGTAGAATCCTATACCGCCTGCTCCAACAAGTCCCAAAATGCTTGTTTGACGAACGTTGTAATCAAACATGTATAGCATTTGACCAAGAAGATGGGATGCAGATTCAGGTATTACAACATAGCGAATTAATTGGAATTTTGAGACTCCTATAGAATTGATTGCATCCATTGGATCAGAATCGATGGTCTCAATTACCTCATACTGTAATTTTGCAATAAATCCAATGGTATACATGATAATAGCTAAAACACCTGCAAACGGACCTAATCCAACCATTATTACAAACAAAAGTGCCCAAAGTATTGATGGGAATGTTCTAGTGGCAGCTAGTAATGCGCGTGTTGGGGCATAGACATACTTACTGTTTAGATTTCGTGATGCCAACAAGCTAAGAGGCAAAGCAATTGCAACACCAATGATAGTTCCGATAAAAGCCATCTGAATTGTTTCGAACATTGCCCAAAGTGCAGTTGGAATGTATTTCGGCTCAACTTGAAGCATTTCATCAACAACTATTGCAAGATTTGGCAATCCCTCTACAAACTCAATTGGATTTGCATCTACATTGTATGATGCGATAACTACCAGTGCAATGATTATTCCAATGATAATGTTATTTTTTGGAGTCATCTGCATACATCTCCATAATTTCATCGTTATTCATATCACCAGATTGAAAATCAACTATGGTGTCCCCCTCCACACCAATCTCTAGAATTTTTTGTCCTTCTTTGATAACTGCTACTCTATTTGCATATTCTAAAGCAAGTTGTATATCGTGATGAACCATAATTGCAGTAAGATTCATTCTTTTTTGTGCTTCTGCAATCAAATCCATTATTTCACGCGAAGTGACATGATCTAATTCTGAAACAATCTCATCAGCCAACAAAATAGTTGGTTTTTGCATCAGTGCTCTGGCAATTGCTACTCGTCTTTTTTCACCCCCACTTAACATGTATGCCTTACGGTTTTCTTTTCCTGATAATCCAACTTGAGCAATAATTCTCATTGCTTCTTTAATTTCATGCTCAGGGAATTTATTGAATAATGATTGTATTTTGTTTAATCGTGGAAGTGCTCCAAGTAAAATATTTTCAAGGACAGTACTATTTTTCACCAATCCTAGACTCTGAGGAATATACCCTATAGTATGCATCATTTTTTTGAATTTTTTGTTATTGATGTTAGGAGACACATAATCAATTTTGATAGTACCCTTACTTGGAATCATCATTCCATTCATTAGTTTGAGCAATGTGGATTTTCCAGAACCGGATTGGCCAACAATTGAATAATTTGTACCCCTATCAATTGAGAGATTGATTTTTTCAAGTGCAAAATTTTTAGAATCATAAGACGTGGAGACATCATTCATTTGAATGATTTTTTTTGTAGAAATTAATGAAAAAGAAGGGTTTTTGGTCATCTGAATTTGTTTCATTTCAAGATTTCCAGTTTTTATTTGCTCTTGTCATAATTAGATTTATCTAGAATGAGTTGATCAAGACCTGTCAATGAATCAATATATGTACCAAATTCACCAATATGCATAGTAGTGGTGGTTGGAACTAATGCTTCAGCACCGTACAAGTCCTTCAAAATATAGTTATTCTCATCATAATTGAGTTCAACTAGTGCATCAACGAGTGCATCTTTGGTGGATTCTGACATATCAGCACTCACCATAAAGACATGTGATGGGACCGGTCCAATTGTGGTAACTGGTCGCAATTTCATTTGATCTTCTAATTCAAGATATTTTTGCGGAGCAATATCTGATCCAAATGCAACATCCACATTTTCATTTAAGAGTAATTGTAAAGCAGCTTTGTATCCTCCGGCAAAGGTATAACTTTCAAAGTTATTTGCAAGAGCAGATTCCAATGCGACTATATCATCACCCTCAATGGCAATATGGCCGTCAGTGACGAGAGTTCCCATAGGTCTAACGAAACCAGATGAGCCAGTAATACTGGTAAACGCTACACGTTTACCTACTGTATCTTCTATTGAATTAATAGAGTCATTATCAGCTAAAGCCCATACTGTTGCTTGATAATTTACTTTTCCTGCAACAAGCTCTGCCAATACTGCTTCAGCACCAGTTCTTTGATGTGTAATCCATCCAGGTCCTGTATCCATAAAGGCAGCATCAATATGACCAAATCTCATTCCCTCAATAATGGTTTCATAATTTGTTGGAACTACTACTTCGACATCAATACCAAGTTCAGCCTCTAAAAATTTTTCCAGGGCTTGTGCTTTTGGTGTTAGTTCATCAGCTTTTTCAACTGGAATAAAACCAATAGTCAAGGTATCCACGTCAATCCCATTTGATTCAGATGAAACGTTGATGACATCATTTTCCAAAAGGAATTTTATTCCATTCAGAAAAGTTGCATCATCTACAGTACCATCAGCCCACCAACCAGCGTTTGTTTTAATCCAATCTGGGACTAAACTTTCAGCCTGAACGTTTTGGGCCAAGGGAACAGTTGCAACACCAATCACTGCAATTGCAGCAATCAATGTCAATAGTATTTGTCGTTTCATGATTTACAAAAATCTTAGGAAGAGCTAAGTTATTTAAAGTAGGTTTTCATTCCAGATTTTCATTCCAAATCTATAGAATGAGAATGTTAATTTGTTTTAAGAATTAGATTTTGGGTTTTCAGTATTGGGATATAAATTCAAACTTGGCTCTAAATTATCCAATGTGATTTCTACTTTGCCAATTCTGCTACGGTATAATTTTATTTTTTTACCCTCTGGAGAAATAACATATTTGTCTACTTCAGCTAGTGCAAGATCCTCTAATACCGATAATGTTTTGTAAACTGTAGAAAGGGATATTTTTAATTCATCTGCGATTTGTGTTGCATCTTTTGATTTGCTTTTTACGGAAAATAAAACTGCACGAGTACATACATTTGTTAGAGATTCAATAATTTTTTGAGTAATATCAAACTCTGATAATTGGATGATGTTGGATTTTGACATTAAAACTCCTCAATTTGCTACTAGTGTAAGAGTGGGTTCTGGTTTTCTAATGGAAATATCTGCCTTGCTGATTCTACTACGATATACCTTGTATTTTCTTCCCTTGTCCGATAGTAACCATTTTTCAACTTCAATTAGTGTTAGTTCTTCAAGATCTCCTAATTTTTTGTATACTGAACTGAGAGGAATTTTTAGTTTAACTGAAAGTTCAGCAGCTGTATTGCCCTTTTTAATTATTGAGAATAAAATTGCCCGTGATTCCGAATCAGCTAATGCCTCTATTACTTTTTGAGTTATATCGTATTTTTTTAGTTGTGGCAAAGTAATTCTTCGTGACATGTAAATTCCCAAAAATACTTTGGGATATTTAAACGAGATGATATTATTCTGATTCTAAAGAATTAGAACAATTAATTGTAATGGGGAGTCGTCTCTTTATGAGATTCAAATCTATTCCAAAATAATCCAAGAATTAACCCCATTGACACCCAAAATGATGTAACACCAAGTACAGACATTATTCTAAACTCATTAACCAGATTCATCGGGGCTGTAATTTCATCAGGGTTTTCTGGCATGACAAGAAATACTACAGAAATGAAAATTGCATAACCTAGTAAAGATACAAGTTTTTTCTTGTTTTGGAATTTCTTTGACAATTTGTAAAAAGCAATAGCGCCCAATCCAGAAATTGCAATAAATGAAAGATACAGAATTGTTCTTAACACCACAGTTTCACCATCACCCACAGTGGGAGGATTTGCAGGATATTTCAGGAATGGAATTATGTAAAGAGTTACCCACATTATTCCAGATAAAATAATAGATTTTTTTACAATGTTATTCCCAGGTAATGCATTTTTAGAAAAAGCAAACACAATACCAAACAATGAACCAACTGACATTCCAAGGATTACCCCAGCTAGTATCTGTCCACTTTTTTGCCATACTCGATACCCCTCATACTCTACCCAAAATTCAGGAGTATCTTCTTCCTCACCAGAGGCAAATAGATTTTGATTCTCAATTCCTATTGCCTGATCAAGATATGGTTCTACAAATGCAAAATTCACAGTACCATGAATGAATCCTGCAAACGCCCCTGAGACTAGGACTATTATAATAAAAATAGATGTTTTCATGAAAAAGAACTCCTAGTGACAGGGAAAGCCTGCTGCATGTCTCATATCATGAGTGAGTTCATGGATGTAAAGATCAGTAAATGCTTGTTCTCCATAAACTAAACTAAAGATATGTCCTTGATCAAATCCTACAACAAATAATCCTGCTGCAAAGATTATAGCTAGTGCAACTATTGCTAGTTTTGAAACACCAGTCTTAGACACATTAATTTGTCTTAATTCAGACATAACTGAAGGCAATATCTGAATATATTTAAGCACTTGGATAATTTGTCCAATTTATAAAAGATTTAGAACTACAATTCATTCAGAAAAGATCTGAAAAAAACTATTCAAATTTTACAAAATATTGTATCAAGGAAAGGATCCAGTAAAGTCCTAACATTTAGCATACCTCATGTTTTCAAGGCCCTCCAATTATTGTCAAAAGAAAAATTTGTCAGCAGGGCAACATTTGGAAAAGAGATCCAGTTAGGAGAAGGGGCTGTAAAAACACTGATCTCTCACCTTAAAGAAGCAAAGATGATTGAGACGACAAAATCAGGAAGTTTCCTTACAGAAAAAGGAGAAAAGATTTCAAAACAAATTCAGCAGATTATCCCAAATGAGTGTAAAATTAAAAAATGTGCCGTAGTTACTGGAAAAAATAATTTTGCAATTATTTTAAAAAATTATAGTTCTGCAATAAAGTCAGGATTAGAGCAAAGGGATTATGCTATTTTGTATGGATCATCAGGATGTACCACTATTTTGTACAAAGATAACAAATTTGTTTTTCCTGGAGATACTAAAGATTGTTTTAAAGAAGACAAAAAAACAAAAAAATACATTTTAGAAAATTTATCTCCTAAAGAAGGAGACGTGATAATAATTTCATCATCAGATGATCCTTTTGTTGCAGAAATTTCAGCAAAGAATTCTGCATTGTGGACTTTGGCTACAAATTAGCGAAGATATTTAGTTGTAATAATTTTTCTAAAAATATGACAAAACTATACCTTTTAGCTGTTCCCGTAATTATTGGAATTATCACAGGAATGTTCATGGTATTTTTTCCTGAAACTGAAAATGATTCAAAATTACTCACAACTACAAAATTAATCAAAAATGGCTCACCAATCATGGGAGAATCAAATGCGCCAATAACAATTTTAGAATGGGGAGATTACCAATGTACTTTTTGTTACAAATTTCATCAAAATACTCTAGATATCATTTATGAAGATTTTATCAAAACAGGAAAAGTAAAACTTGTTTTCAAAGATTTTCCACTGAATGGTCCAGACTCATTATTAGCTGCTGAGGCAGCATATTGTGCAAATGATCAAGAAAAATATTGGGAATACCACGATGAAATATACAAAAATTGGGGCGGTGAGCGAACAGGCTGGATTACGAGAGAATCCCTTGAGAAATTTGCAGTTTCAACTAATTTAGACATTAATAATTTCAACAAATGTCTAGATGATAAAAAATACCAAGACAAAGTAATCACACTACATGAATTTGGCAAAGAGATTGGAATCGATGCGACACCGTCATTTTTGGTCTTCAATGATCAAAAGATTATCAAAATTAGAGGGAATCAGCCACTCGAAGTGTTTCTAAAAACATTTGATGAATTATAATCTTGGAAAAAGATCATAATGGATTCAATCAAAATTAATATTCGCATGATCTGGAGTAAGCACAAATGAAGAAAATAGATGTAGAAAAGCAAGATTCAGTTAAACTCTATAAAATAAGAAAGACATTAGAAGAATTATCAAAAAAATCTGGACGCGGAACTGAACTAATTACAGTATACATTCCCAAAGGAAAGCAACTTCATGAAATTATCGGTTCCCTACAACAAGAGCAAGGAACTGCAGATAACATCAAATCAGATCTAACTAGATCACACGTAGTAGATTCACTAGGTAAAGTCGTTCAGAGATTAAAAATGTACAAAAAAACACCAGACAAAGGACTAGTAGTTTTTTGCGGGGCATTACCACCAGAAGGAGGAGGCCCACTAGGAAGTGAAGTTGTAACTGTCTGGGAGATTGAACCACCAAAAGATCTAAATCAGTATTTGTATAGATGTGATGACCATTTTCATGTAGACATTCTAAAAGACATGCTAAAAGATGACAATCTCATCGGATTTTTAGCAATTGATGCAAAGGATGCAGGATGGGGATTGTTGCACGGAGACAAAATAGAAGTTTTAGCTCAAACAGGCTCGGGTGTTGCAGGAAAACATAGGCAAGGAGGACAGTCAGCAAAAAGATTTCAAAAACTCAGAGAAATGGAGTTGACATATTATTTTAATAGAGTTGCAGAAACCACCAGAGAGTATTTTATTGATATCTATCCAATCAAAGGATTAGTAATTTCGGGACCGGGTCCAACTAAAGAGGATTTCATTAATGGTAACTATCTTGAATACAGATTACAAAACATGATCATCAATACAATTGATGCTTCATATTCCGGAGCAGAAGGTATCAGAGAAGCTTTTGCAAAATCAGCTGATATTCTAGGAGACTTTAGGATGGTCGAAGAGAAAAAATTAGTTGAAGACTTGTTCAGAGAAGTAAACACAAATTCAGGAAAAGGATCATATGGATTACAAGAGGTAATAGAATTTTTAAAAAATAATGTTGTCAAAGTTCTACTAATTACAGATAATACAAATTTGCATAGAGTAGAAGGCAAATGTAAAAGGTGTAACCACCTTCAGGAAGAAATTGTAGAAAGACCTCAAGTCATTCCTAAAAAAACAGAATTTGCAAACAACCCTTGCCCAGAATGCAAATCTATGGAAGTCGAAGTAAATGAACAAGATATTGTAGATTATCTGGAATTGTTAGCTGCTAAAACGGGTTCTCAATTAGAAGTAATTTCTGGTAGTGCCGAACATGGGAATATGCTTGCAAGCTTAGGAAAAATTGGTGCTATTTTGAGATACAATCCAGGGCACGGCTAAACAATAAAACTGCGAATATTTTTTGATAGCTCAACAAGTTCATCCTCTGTTGAAATTTGTCGTTTAGTCCAGATTGTTCCCTTGCTATTGTATCTTGGAATAATGTGTATGTGAACATGTGGAATGATTTGTTTTGCAGCTCTCCCGTTATTTTGGCCGAGACTAAATGCATCAGCACCAGTTGCCTTTAAAATCGCACTAGCAATTTTTGGTACCAGTGAAAAAATTTTTCCAACATCTTCTGAATCCATATCTGTGATTCTTTCATGGTGTTCTCTAGGAATAATTAGACTATGACCCACATCAATTGGATATTTATCTAAAAATGAAATATGAGATTTATCTTCATATAACAAATGCCCGTCTCTTTTTCCATCTAAAATTTCACAAAAAATACAACCCATATTGATCAGCGTTTTCTGATTTTATTTATTGTTTTTATCGAATGGTTAATTAGGGCAAATTTCAAACGCAGAACATCCTATGGGTCGAAAAGAAAGAAGAGAGCGTGAACAAAAACGTGATAATTACGCTACAAGACATTCAGCAGAAAAAAGAAAACAGACTCTTATTGCCGTAGGAGTATTAGCTGTAATTGCAGTAATTGTGGGATATGCAGGATGGATATTTGTCAACATGACAGATAATGTTCCTGGAGGTCCTGAGAATGCAGGTGCTTTGGGTAGTGAACACGCACACGCAGGAATTCTAGTTTCAATTTTTGGTGATGAATTTGATTTTTCAGCACCTGCCTACCAAATTAAATCAAGTTGGATTCATTTTGAAGGAAGAGATGGCACGACAATTCACAAGCATGCAACAGGTGTAACTCTAGGATATCTCTTTGAAACATTATCTTTGGGATTAGATGATCAATGCTTTGTTTTCCAAGATGGAAGAAGTTTCTGTACTAATGAGGATTACAAACTATCATTTTATGTGAACGGAGAGCAGTTGCCTGATATCAGAGAACTAGAAATCCAAGAAGATGATAAAATTCTAATCGTATATGGTGGAGAAACTCCTGAAGAGATTGATGCATTATTGTTAAAATTAGAAAGCAGGGAATTAATCAAGTAGAACTTTCTGATTCGTCCTTTGTTGTAAATTGAGCCATTTTGTCAAAGAACATGTAATATCCACATTTTGTACATCGCAAAACAGTTAGTTCGGTTGTAAGGAATTCTTTGTCTTCAAATCTTCCGCTAAGCTTCACATTTTCTCCCGCAATTGTTGCTTTGTTACTTTTGCAAACAGGGCATTCTAGAGCTTTTTGTTCCACAATTTTCTCAAAGCCATTTACAATTTAAACTCAATGAAAATTTTTCAAATGATATTTTCAATAAAGTCTAAATTATAGCGATTTAGAATTCAAATATCATGGAGATTTCTAGCAAAAATGTGGTAGAAGGGACATCACGTGCTCCACAAAGAGCAATGTACAAAGCTATGGGACTAAATGATGATGATTTATCTAAACAATTTATCGGCGTCTGCCATACTGGCAATGAAGCAACGCCATGTAACATTCATCTTCCAAGATTAGCTCTCAAAGCTAAGGAGGGAGTATCAGATACTGGTGCAACTCCTAGAGAGTTTTCAACCATTGCAGTAAGTGATGGAATTGCAATGGGCCATGAAGGTATGAAATCATCATTAATTTCTCGTGAAGTCATTGCAGACTCAATTGAACTAATGGTCAGAGCACATCAGTATGATGCCCTTGTAGGCATAGCAGGGTGTGACAAAAGTTTACCTGGCACCATGATGGCGATGGCCAGACTAAACATTCCATCAGTATTTGTCTATGGCGGAACAATCATGCCAGGTATGCTAGATGGGCAAGAGCTAACAATAGTTGATGTGTATGAGGCTGTAGGAGCATATGATTCTGGGCAACTATCACTAGAGTCTTTAAAAAATATTGAAAACACAGCGTGTCCTAATTCGGGTTCTTGTGGCGGAATGTTTACTGCAAACACAATGGCCTCAATTTCAGAAGCCATAGGTCTTGCACTGCCAGGAAGCGCCAGCCCACCAGCAGAAGACGACAGACGAGACAAGATGGTATATGACACAGGAGTTGCATGTGCAAAATTATTAGAGATGAATATTAGACCAAAAGAAATTTTGAGTTTTGAAGCATTTGAAAATGCAATCACCATGCTAAACTCTGTTGGAGGATCAACTAATGGGATTTTACATTTACTTGCACTTGCAAATGAGGTTAGTATTGATTTGACATATGATGATTTTGAAAGAATTCGAAAGAAAACACCGCATTTAGCGGATATGAAACCAGGAGGAAATTATGTGATGAATTCCCTAGATAAAATTGGCGGAATTCCTTTTGTGTTAAAAAAACTTCTTGACAAAGGATTACTAAATGAAAACTGTGTCACAGTAACAGGAAAAACAATCAAGGAAAATCTCAATGCAATAAAGATACCAGATACAGAGCAGCACATAGTAAGATCCGTTGAAAATCCAATTCATCAAGTTGGCACTGCAGTAATTCTCAAAGGGAGTCTCGCTCCCGAAGGAGCAGTAATCAAAACTGCAGGAGTAGAGATGACTAAATTTACCGGAAAGGCACGTGTATTTGATAGAGAAGAATATGCATTTGATGCAGTCTCAAAAGGAGAAATAGACGAGGGACATGTAGTGGTAATCAGATATGAAGGTCCAAAAGGAGGTCCAGGGATGAGAGAGATGTTAGCAACAACTGCAGCATTAGTTGGACAGGGATTAGGCAAAAAGGTTGCAATGGTAACCGATGGCAGATTTTCAGGAGGAACTCGAGGATTCATGGTAGGACATGTTGCACCAGAAGCATATGTAGGCGGCCCAATAGCTCTTGTAAAAGACGATGATGAAATCACAATAGACACTGAAACTAACATAATTGATCTTCATGTGTCAGAAGAAGAGATGGAAGATAGAAGAAAACAGTGGTCAAAACCTGCACCAAACTATACACATGGTGCACTAGCAAAGTATGCAACACTTGTAGGCTCAGCAGCTCAGGGTGCAATTACTACAGCAAATCCCTAGATGAACAATTTATCCACAAGCTTTATAGATCGCGAACATGGATTATTTTTAGAGATAACAGGAAAGAAAAATAACATTTTGCTATAAAATTACTGTTGTCTACTACAGGCTGATGAACTCAAGTTTGTCGCCACATGTCAATAATTTACTTTCATAGCAATAACATGTTATCAATCCAACCAGACTAGGCCGAAAAGTAGGGTCTAGAAAAATCCAACTCATCGGAGATTTGGCAACCGTTTTGAGAATGTAAACGGATTATTCTGTAAACAGTTGCTTTTTGAGATCACGAACCAAGATTGACATTTTACAACTTTTACATCCAAGCCAATCCTTGTTTTTGGATTTTACTGTTGTCACTAATACAAGCGATGGTCTTCTGCAATTAGGACAATCTGCGACCAGTTCTTTTTTGGCTATGTACTGTAAATTCATATCAATTATTCCTCAAAATGTTATATAACTAGTGATAAGATTTCTAACTAGTGCTAAAATTTAATTTTTCAGTACGACTGTATATCTAAACAAGGATAGTTAATTATGATGAAGTTTAAAGTTGCAAACAAGTGCATAACTTGTAAAAAAGAATTTCATGATAGGCATAGCCAATATTGTTCAATTAAATGTGAGATGTTAGATGTATCATGTAAGATTTATCATTACACTATCTGATAATTTTTTAACTCTATATGACAAATTTATTTTGTTCTCTAGGAATCCAAAAATCTATCCGTGCTAAATTAGCATGACAATAAATCGCACAGATATAAACCATTTTTAAAAATCCTTCTTATTCCAATCCTTTTTCTAATTTTATTTTTCGAATAACTTCTTGAACTAGTTCTTCGTCTTTTACAACCAAATCATAAAGTTTTTTCTTATACTCCTCATTGCCCCATTTTTTTAGTGCAAACATCTCTTTTACTAATTTTACAATCTCAGACTTGTTTCTCTGATGGTCACGTTTTGCTATATCAGCCCCTTCCATGAATTATTTTAATGAATAATTAATTTAAGAATGTTCTAAAATACGTCTATTTTTTGTCTTTGAGAATTTTTCAACATTCATCCATAGATAAGAGACAAAATCTTGGTTCCAGTCAAACTATATAGATTATAGAATTATCATAATTTATTGTCCATGTAGATAATAGCATTAACTATAAAATAACATCATGAAATTAAGTGATCTTGATTTTGACATCATTGAAGGTTATGATGATAGTGCAGATTATGACTTTGATGACAAGATAAAATAGAATATAGTTTTTTTAATCTAAAAAATATCATCATCTATTATTGGTTTTCAATACCCAAGACATCATAGTATGCCTTTGGAATCATTTGTTGACCCTTGAAAAGTACATTGTTTACAGCAGTGTCCAAAACATATGTCTTTGCCCAGTCATCATCACTACGAATAGAACGACCAAATCCTTGCAAAATTTTAGTCAGTGTTTGGGCAGTGTACCATAACGGAAATTTATTCATCTTTGCACGGGTTCTCTTTTCAGTATAATTCGGGTATGGAACTTTAGCAATTATTTGAAATCGTGATAGTTCATCCTTCAGGTCAACACCCTCCCATAAAGATGAAGACAATAAAACACCATTTGGATCAGATGCGTGTTCGGAAATTACATCATCTTGTGATTTTCCATCCTTGTTTCTACTATGACAAATTCTAATTCGAGATGCATTTTTTGGAGAAAGGGATTGAAGAATTTTTTGGCATCTAGGAATGGATGATGTTAGAATTAATCCTCGTTCATCTGAATGCTCATCTAAAATTCTATCAATAGTTTTGATGACTTCAAGCTCATCTTCATTTGTAGAGCCATAACTTAGTCTTCTGACATTTAGTAGATCTATTGTTCTATTTTCAATTGGGAATGGTGATTTTTCTGTATCAACAAATGCAACATCATCTTTTTCTAAGCCCATGTTTTCACAAAAACTTGATTTATCAATTGTTGCAGACATGAATAATTGATAATCGGTTTCAAAAAATTCATTAGCAAATTTTGAAACATCAATAGGCCTTACAGAGATGGTTCTGAAATTCCCATTGAAATCTTTAACAGGGTCATTTACAACAAAATTTTCTTTATCTGTCATAATATCAATTTTAGCCTGTGCAGAGCGATTATACCTTCTTTCAAGACCACTAATCAACTCATAATCAGGTTCTTTTTGAAATGCAGAATTTTCTTTGATATCTTTAATTTTTTTCGCATAAGAATATGCCATGTCATCAGTTAATTTTATGACAGAATCTAAATCAGTAAAATCATATTTTTCAGAATTTAAATTACATTCGTCTACCTGACCACTGAAAATATCAAATCCAACAAACTGTATAATTTGATCCTCAATTTTATGTGCCTCATCAAATACAGTTACCTTTCTATCAAGATAATCTTCAAAAAGTTTTTTGTTAAATTTCATTATTGTGAAAAATGCGTGGTAATTCCAAAGAGAGTGATTTGACGTCAGTGCATCATATTTTTGTAAATAATAGTGACAGGATTGAGAATCCTGAGTTTTTTCCTCCACCTGCTTTATTGTTGGCTTAAATTTACAGACCTCAACTACTTCTTTTCCGTTTTTACTTATTCTCTCTTGACATACACCTTTATCACATGTCAGGCCCCATCGCATTGCTCGTCTATCATTCTCTACTTTTTCTGTCTCCATTAATTTCATACATGGAAAGTTTTGTTTACCCTTAACAGGTTTTAAAAACGGAATATCTTTGATGTATTGATCTTGCAAATGCTTTGATGCCGTAACGGTAAAAGAACTATCAAAATAACTTGAAACTGTGGCTCCTACAAGTGATTTTCCAACTCCTGTTGGTGCACACAAGATAATTTTTTTAAAACCAGATTTTAGATTCTCCTCAATTTTTGAAATGATCTCTTTTTGAATTTGACGTGGGTTAAATTGAGTAGGGAATTTTTCTAAAAGAGACAGGATCAAATCTAATTTTTCTCAATATTAAAAGCATGAAGGTTCTACTGATATCATACAATAATCTACTTTAATATCTAGTACAGCTAACTCATATCATGGAATTATTAGATGACAAAATGAGAGTTTGGCTTGAAAGTGCAAAATTTGTAAAACCAAATCCAGGGGTGTATGTTCTCTATAATAGAAGTAAAGACCCAATATACATCGGACAGACAGATAATCTTGAGAAAACATTTACAAAATATGTAGACACTGATTTTGATGGAAATGAATGTAAACAAAAAACGCAATCATATCAAAGAGTATTTACAGAAAATCCCAAAGAATTCCAATTAAAGTTAATTGAAGACTTCAAAAATGAGACAGGTAAATTCCCTTCATGTAATTCTGAAATTCAAGTAGAAACACCATAAAGAGAATTTCAACATATCAATTGGTCTCAAATATGAAAAAATATCATCTATGAGGGGCAATTAGAGTAAATTATTAATTTAAGATCGGCATAATATGGAGATGCACCAGTGTTATTATTGTGAACAATTATTTGAATCAAAAGAACAGCTTTACGAGCACGTAGAGGTTCATTCAGATATTGAGCGAAATAAGGAAATTATGAATAGAAAAAAGAAGGCAAATCAAAATGAATCAGTCAAGCCTAAAGTAAAAAAAGTAGAGTAAAGGTTAGAATTTATCCAATTTAGGAGCAGATATAATAATTTTATTTTTAATTACTATGGATTGGGTTGAAAGGATACTTCAGAAATCATGCGACCGAACATTGACAAAAAAAGAAGTTCTGCATAGTCTATTTCATATGATTGAAGTAAATGAGAACACATTAAACCACATTCAGAAAGATACGAGGGATTTCGGTCCAGAACTTGAAGAGTTAAAGCAAACAGAAATCAGGGACTTGGATTTTCATTTAAAATATTATAGAAGTTTGGTAAATTACATTAATTCTGTCCCTGAAAATAAAATTCTTGAGCAGTCATAAAATACATGTCAAAATAGAGAACATTTAGTTTACAAAATGTTATCTTAATTTTTCAAATATTGAATTGTATTCTGATTGTTTTGCAATATTTTGTCCAAACTCTGTTTCAGAGTCATACTCTTCACGCCGTTTATCTAAAATATGCTCTAACTCTTCAACTTTTTCTGCAATTATTCTTCCTGAATCTTCTTTTGCAAATTGTTTTTGCTGCTCCTCGTTTTGACCTCTAGTAGGAAATCGTTTACCATAAAACGCATTTTGTAAACTTTGCAGATTTTCACGTTTTACCAGTTCAGCTAGATCAAAATGACCCTGCTCGTGTTTTAATAAATCATCAGTATCTTGTGAAATCCTAAACCATGACAAATGTGGAAAAAATTCTACAGACAGAAGAATATTCTCAATTATAAAAAAAATATCATTGCCTATTTTTTCAGAATTTACCGTCCAGGTAAATCGATATTTTATCACGCTATGAGAATCCTCAAATGTTGCAGGATTTGATTCTGCCTTAAAATCAGACCATTTAAGAAATGTCTGCTTTGTCCAAACTATTACTTCATTTTCACTCATATCATACTGCATTTTTGGGAGGATAAAATTATTGAGATTCACACAGATTATACAGTCATCGTTGAAATTACATCACAATTAATATCAAAAACGCTTCCCATCACGTCCACTGAATTTTCCAAATGGTTGAGATGCGTCAAATCCAAGCCAATTGTAGTCATTATTTTCTAATGATTTGTGGAATTTTTGATGTTCGATTAGTTCTGAATCCCCCCAATTTCCCGCGTGAATAAACTCACAATTTTCAGATTTTTGATGAATTATGGCACCCTTACATTTAATGATCAACAGATAATAGGTTAGTTTCCATCACAGAAAAATTTATTGTAAAAGAAAAATGTTTGACGGCAAACGAATTCTAGGGGTATGGTCGGTTAAGGCAAACGTAGGAATACCGTCAAACGGATGACTCAATATACAATATGTGTAGATGTCTAAAAGAAACTGTGTGTGCAGTTTGAACATCCTAAAACTAGGCTCAATTTGTCAAAAAATTGGAATTGGATCGTTTTTTCAACCCATTTTGATCAAAATTCAAGACATGTTTTATTTTAAGAATTTTTGAATATTCAAATCAATAGAAATAATGAAAGCAAGATGATTGCTTGTTTGAAATCCAACCGTAACTCCCAAAGAGCCGATGCAAAAGGAGTTCAAACATGCTTGCTTTCATCTTCTAAACTAAAAAATTCAGGCATTAATTTTATTGTAAATTTAACTCAAATTTCCAATTAATTAAAGAGAATGGATGCCAAAATCTAAGGTAAGAATGTTCCAATTAAAACTAGAAAACTTACAAGCAATGTAAGAGCAATAAATCTGATCAGTATAGAGTTCAACATTTTAGAATCTAATCAATTTCGTATTCTGCGTGATCACATTTTGGGCAATAGCATTCAGTTGGAATGTTCTGGGTTTCATTTCCTCGCCTTTTGATTTTCTGAGATGTAATTTCCATTTCAACATCACATTTTTTACAAATCTTAGTCATTAGTTTTCTGTAATATATACGAGTTTTAGAGTATTAAAGTTTAGAATTTACAAAGTCATTACCACTAGCCATTTTTTGAGAATTAATTGATATACCACATCTATAAAAAATAATCATGGTAATGAAACTTGATGAAAAGAAAACATTGATAGCAGGATTCTTGATTACACTTGCAATTACAATACTTGGAGGATTTATCCTTACTACATTTCTAATGCCTGATTGCAAGAATGTAATTTGTTAATTCTACAGCATTATTGATGAGTATAATTTACAAACGTCATTTTAATCCTAAAACATCAAATTCATAATCATTCTCAATCAGAACAATCCTTTAAAAATTCATTGACACTAAATAGAACTATTTGAGAACAAAGATGTGGATAGAATTCTAAAAAAAATCACATCAAAATCAAAAAATAGTCTGGTTATTGTTCATATTACTGATACATATTTTCTAAAAGAATCAAAAATTGGAAATAAAATTGATTTGCCTGGATTTGCAAGGATTTATGGAGTTTTAGAACTATTGTCTAAAAAATTTGGAGAAGAAAACATCCTATTTTTGCACGGAGGTGACTTTCTTTTTCCATCTTTTCTAAGCAATCACTATAAAGGAAAACAGATGATAGACATTCTAAATCAGTGCCGATTGGACTACTGCACATTAGGAAATCATGACTATGATGGAGGATCAATGATTTTAGAAAAGAGAATCCATGAATCAAAATTCAAGTATTTAATAACCAATTTAATTCCCCCAAAAAATATCTCAAAAAAAATTTTGCAGTATGATGTATGGCCAAAGAAAAATCCACAGATTGCAATAGTTGGGATTTCAGGTAAAATGACTGCAACCAAGGCTGCTGAAAATGGATTTAAAATAAAGGACATGAAAAAATCACTTCACAGCACATTAAATGAAATCAAAAAGAAATTCCCAGAAATTAATTTACTTGCAGTCTTATCTCATATGGGAGATTCTGAAGATGTTGATCTAAAGAAAAATCTCAATAATATGTGGTCGGGAAACTCCATAGTATTTGGAGGTCATGATCATAGCCAAATAATTTCATACCGCCCAAAATCAGACAAGTGTATGATAGTAAAAGGACAGTCAAATGCCAGAACAATTCAGATGATGGTTTTTGATGAAACTCCAATTTCAAAGAAAAAACAAAATTTGAAAAAGAAATTATATGTTTTACACTCAAAGCAATATCAAGAAATTCCAGCATCAAGAAATATAGAAAATAATATTGAATCTTTGTATAGTAAATTAAAAAAACAAAATAAGCTTCCATCAAATAAAATAATTAAAAAATTTCCGCACAAGGTAATTTTAGATGGTACAGAACTATCACTGAGAAAGGGAACAACAAATCTAGGTAATTTCATAACCGATTGTCTAAAGTATCATACCAATGCAGATATTGCGCTGATAAATTCGGGACACTTTCGAGGAGACAGATTATTTTTAGAAAAATTAAGAATGTCTGATTTGTATCATACATTTGTAATGACGGATGCTGGAAAAATTATAGTTACAAATCTTAGTAAAAAAGAGTGCATTCTTTTATTAAAACATGCATATCGTCAGACAGGAAAGGGAAAGATTTTACAGTTCTCAAAAAATACTTTGCAAATTCTGAAAAAGTCAAAAAACGAAGAAGGGTTCAGAGTGGCACTAATACAAGATATGTTATTTACAAACGAAGACGGATTTGCAAGCATTATAGCTAAAAACAGAAAAACGAATATCCAGGATTTACGAAAAAAATTGAAAAAAGATATTTTAAAAAATACAAATTTGGTAGAGGGAATAGTAAAAACGGCTTCTCAGGTAAAGTATGATCCAAAAATGAGGCTAAAAGTTAAGCCGAAAATAAGTTGGAAGTAGAATAACAATAGTGAATCTATTAATTTTGGAAGAATTTAGCATAATCTATGAACACTAGATTCTACATTACCATGGGAATATCAGTAGCAGCATTGGCAGTAGGATTTATTTTATTATTCGGATAATTATTGTAAAATTTCAAAGTTAGGGTTACAACCCAATTGGTTAACGATTTCATTAATTTTGTCAATCAGAATATTTTGTTTTTGAATAATTTGATTAATTTTCTCAGTTTTATCTTTTAGATTATTAAATAACTCAGTAGCATCACGGTATTCATCTGATGATAAAGATCGGTCTTCATAATACTGATAATCTTTGAGAAGTTTATCATAAAGTAATTTCTCATCGGATAATTTTTTTTCCAGTGATTCAATTTCTTTCTTTATCTCTTTTTGCTCTTCAACTAAGATTTTCTGACCAACATACAATTCATCGAATCTTTGAGGTACTACATATCCCAAATTATCAAATGATTCTTGAGGAGATTCATGAGAATACATCAAGTGACCGGTTTCATTGGTATGACCAAGTTTTAATGCATGACCAATTTCATGCATCAAAATATTTGTAACCATATTCTCATCATTCTGAATAAAATTTTCATTACAATCAAGAGATCCAACTGAGATATTCAATACGCAGTGACTTAGTATTCCAAATAAAACTGAATTACATGTTGCAAGTCCTGTATGTGTAGGAGTTGAAAATTCCTGCCACTTTATCTCGATGTTAGGATTTTTTGATTCAACAAATTTCAATTGAGGATTGTTGTATTCCCAAGTGGCAATTGCCTTTTCCAAAGCAGATACTGGAATTTCCTTGTTTGGGATTTCAGGAGGGTCTTCGTATGAATAATAAATTATTTGTTCTTCTTGTGAAACTAAGACATTTGATATTTGTTGGATATTTTCAATTGAAGGGGTTAGTTTTACAGAATTATTTTCAGTTCCAAATGGAAGCAAATCTGCATACCATGCATATCCAATTATGCCAATAATTAAAAAAATTACAAAAAATCCTTTCAATACCTAGGCAAGAATCACATCAATACCTAAAACTTTCTATGGAAAAATCAGTAAATCCAATGATTGAATAATTTGACGGTATGAATCAATATTTGCATACTTTTTTTATTTTAAAGATATTATCAAAAATAAGGTATTGCCATAGATAAGCTGGGATGTTGGTGATCCGATACGACATTGATTACCAATTCATCTGTGGCCAAAAGATTTCAATTAGGATGAGAGTTTGAAAGATAGTTTTCAAGCTCAACTTTTGAATATAATCCAGTGTTAATATTTGCTAATTTTCTCACATCTTGAAATGCAGGACATTGATTGTCTATGCAAAAAAGTTCCTCACAAATTGGACATTGGATTACCACATGATTTCCCCAGTCACATTCAATTTCATCAATCATTTCAAAAGAGACAACATCATTGCAAGTACATCTCAATTTATTTTTGAATTTATCATTCAGATTCATGTAGAATGTATTAAAAAATTCAAATATAATTTATTAATAATCAATTAAAGATAAAATTTACAATTGACTGAATGCCCAACATGCAAACTCTTAATGGAATCTCACTCCACATCAGAATTGATGGAATGCTGTATGAAACAAGTTGGAGAAGAATTTGAAGAAGAGCAATCAGGAAAATGCCCTAATTGTAAACATGACATAAAAAAGCACAACGACAAGGAACTTGCTGAATGTACTCTAGAATATCTCAAATCAGGAATTAACTAGAATAAGATAGGATTAAACATTGGAATGATGAAAAATTTGTATTGGATCAGAGTACAAGGAAATTAATTGATAAATTTTCACCAATGTGGACCAATAAACAAATTTGGGAATTTGAACAAATTAATGAAGAACTGAGATTCGATATCGTTTATGCCAAACCAGGAGAATATAACAAGCAGTCATGGAAATCAAAATTGGCATTTACTGATTCCGAAATTAGAGATGTGACTGTAAGAACTTTTGATAATCTCATAGACGGAAATGAATTGTGGATAGCATCCAAAGGACAAGATAAACTTGACAACCAACACATACCATACCTCATGGCTGTAATGGCAGATATAATGATCGAGGAGGAAATTTGCCTCAATTTTAGATTAGAAGAGGGCTATTTGGCAGTGGCAATTGATTCCAATGCAGACGTTATAGATTGCAAAGAATTCTTTGAGGGGTTTTATCATTTAGCAACAGGTTTCAATTATGATACAGACACAGGAATTCCAGATGATGAAACAGAGGCAGAAATCTACCTAACACGACTGCAAGAGGAATTTGATGAAAAAATGAAAGAACGGTTAGGCGATAAATATTTGCCAGGAAATAATGATCCTGACACCATTAGTGCCAAATGATTACTAAAATACTAGGAAATACCGGGAAAAATATTGTCTGAGAGAAGGTCATTTAGAAGATTCAAAAAAGAACCTTCGTTAACAACTGAGCAAAAAATAGAACAATTCATTTTAAGAAATTCAAAAAACGGCTATTTTACCAAAGTCTCAACCATTCATTACAAATTTGAGATTTCAGAAGATACCGCATGGAACATTGTGGGTCAATTACTATCAAGTGGAACCATAGAATCAATTCATGATGAATTTACAGGTGAAATGAAATTATGTGAAACTGGGAAAACATACATGATCATGGATTTAGAAAAAAAACGTAAAAGAGAAAAATACAATTCAGGAAAAAGGAAAAAACCTATTTCAAAAAAAAAGTAACAATAAACGGCATCACATCCAAACTCTTAATTTTATTCATATAGAAACATAATACCATGGACAACGATGAAAATCTTCCTGCACAATGTCACCCATTAGTCAAATCAAAAAAGAAGAAAATTGAGATTAAAGATGAAGCAGTGTAAACTATGTGGAACCCCCCTGGGAAAAGAACCCACTACCGAAGAATTATCCAATCATTGGAAGAAACATCATAACTGGCATTGGGAAGCCAATAAAGAGAAATCACCCGAAAACGCATTACTGAAAAAACGATAGAGATGACGTCTTGGAATAGTGATCGTTTATAGCATGCCTAAACCACTACACGAAGGCGTCAGTATGATTACAGGCTCAAGATATAAAAGAAATTTGAGTTAGTTAGCTAACATGTGTTTAATTAAAAGCAAAAAAAGAAACTAATTTTCACAAATCTAATAGAGTCATTTATCAATTTAAAAAACAATAATTTATCATGGGAGGTCGATTATTTTGAGAGAGGATTTTGCAGAATACACAAATTGTCCAACATGCAATCAAGCCTTGATTTTTTGTGATTGTAATTGTCCTTTTTGTGGAAAGCGTGAAGAATGTGAGTGCGAGATAAAGACATTATAACTCACATCCAATATTATTTTAAAAATTTTGAGTTAACATCATGCTTAACTGAATACGGATTTTAAACTAAAAACTGTGAAAAATTTTACTCTAAATCTGTAATAGGCATTATTGCAGTATGGAGCATGTCAATAATAGAGGCATATGATATCAAGGCACGAAAAAAAGTGTCAATGAAAAACCCACAACCATATCTAATGAAGAATGGCTCATGGGCACTCAAAGGAACTAGCGCAGAGACTGGAATCAACCTATTCAAAATTGTCGGAAAAAAGAAACCAACAGTAGGCCAGTCAAAGTATCAGGCATTCAAAAATTTGTTTACTAGCAGACAATGTGAATGTGAAAAAATGTGCTAGTTGGATTTTTTTTAATATTTCAGTCAACCACAATCAAATTTTAGTACAAATATTTTTCTCAGGTTAGAATTAGAAAGCACCATTTGACCAACATTGTCATATTAACACCCCGTTTTATTAAATTAAAATGGGCACAAATGACATGAGTTTATCCGTTTTTGAAGATGAAGATTGGCTAGACAGAATGTATAGGAAATCAGAATCAGATAACACTAGAACTTGTGCAAAAACTTCTTTGACCATGTTTGAGTATTTCTGCACAACAAAAAAGACTACAAAAATCAAAATGATACAATACTATCAAGAATTATTCAACCAAAATAAGCCTGATATTAGAAGAATTTGCCTGTCTTTAGACAATTTCATACAATTTCTAAATGAAGATCATGATGAAATAATCCTAAACAAGATTGGTCAAAAACTATTCAAGAAAAAAAGTCCTAAGACGATTAAAACCTATTTTTCGTTTTTGAAGTCATATCTAAGACAATGTCATGGAATTAGAATTACAACAGATGATGTTAAAGATTACATTCAATTTCCAAAACAAAGACGAGAACAGAGAAGGCCACTTGAACTAAAAACTGTCAAAAAAATCATGAATTATGCTAGTCCAGCAAGAAAAGCATTGTATTATACACTAATTTCTAGTGGTATGAGGATAGGGGAATGTCTAGCATTAAGGAAAAAAGACTTTCATCTAAATGAAAACCCTGTAAGAATCACACTAGAAGCAGAAATTACCAAGACTAAAGAAAGTCGTGAAACCTACATCTCAAATGAAGCATTAGAGAAATTAAAGTCAATTCTTGAAAAAAAGCAAGATAATGATCTAGTATTTTCAAACACAGAAATTCCTAGACAGGCAATTAATACAGAAGAAGCCTACTTTCTTCATCTTAGAGAAAAACTAGGATTAACAGAAAAATATCCAAACAGCACTAGGTTTATTGTAAATATTCATGCCTTTAGAGCATATTTCCACACTAAAGCAAGCCAAAAGCATGGTTCAGATTATGCAAATGCACTAGATGGTCATAGTGGTTATCTAAAACAGTATTATAGATTATCAGAAGAAGACAGAGCCAAAAAATACAAGGAATTAGAATCCGAGTTATTTGTAGAATCAATACAATTAGAATCAGAAAAGAAGAAAGACAAAATCATAGAGGATCTGCAAAAAGAGATGTCCAAAATGCAAGATGCCATGATCAGAGCAAATATTCTAAATGAATCTGGAAATGTCAAACAGGATTGAAGTAGCACAATAACTTTATTTTTTATTTTCGAAATCAACTAAAACCTTAGCATCATTTGATACTAAGGAAAATAATGGTAAAAGGATTATAGAGTAACAATCCAATAGAATTTATGATTAAATATTCACAAGATGAGATTTTTGTTTTGATTTAATTTTTAAATGACAAAACTTTGCAAATTCTTTTTCATCATATTCAACTTCTTTCAAAATATTTTCAACGTCTATTATCTTAGGATATTGATCATAAGTTCTACCATTTAGTGTTCTGCCACCAGATTTAGGTCTAAATCCACCCCATTGTTTGAAGAAAACAGCAACTTTTTGTTTTTTACATTGTTTGATAATATCTACAATCCATTCCTTCTTGACAGGTCTAAACTTAGCACCACTCTCACCACCAACAATCACCCAATCAATATCAGTTAAATCTAATTTACCCATTGAACCTAACAGAGGTTCTATACTTAGAAATCTAGTATGACATCTTACCTGTCTTAACGCATCTATTCGCCATTTAGAATCTCCATTTTCAACACTTGTGCCCATCCAAATATGAGAAGGAATAACATCGCCAAAATAATTTTCAAAGAATTTAGAAAATTCACTCATAGTATCAGGACGTTTTGTTAGAACTTGATACACATGATGATTTCCCTTCAACATTACATTAAAACAACTACCTATGTATTCCATTCTTGCATCTTCATGAAAAAGATCAGACATACTATTGACAAAGACTTTTTTTGATTTCTTCCATGTTAAAGGAAGTTCTAAATCTTGAGGTTGCTCAGTAAATTTAAAATTATTTTTGTATTTTTTGACACCCATTAAGTTTAATCGATTTGATAATTTTTCTGCATAACAATTTTTACATCCAGTAGAAATTTTTGTACAACCTGTTGTAGGATTCCATGTTGCTTCTGTCCATTCGATTGAAGATGAATTAGACAATACAATTTATTATCACGGCTACCCATAAACCTTCCTAGGTAATGAATTGTTTACAAAGGATTAACTTTTTTACAATTTCTTTAATATAATAGAATCTTAAATTATGAACAATAATGAGTTCTAAAGGATTTGACCCTTATGAATGGGCAAAAGAAAGACTTGAAAAATTAATTTCTAAAATTGAAACCATAAAAAAAGATGGTCTAAAAACATCACCGGGTGATGTTTGGTCTATCAAGAAATTTTTTGTGATTGATTATTGTATTGGTGGATTTGTTCCTATTTTCAAGAAATGGTTTAGACAATTTTATTATGTAGATACACATTGTGGTTCAGGAATTATCAAATTTAAGGAACGAGAATTAGAAGATGAACGTTTTCCCGGAAGTGCATTAGTGAGTCTTTTCAAACCAGATGAAAAATCATTTACAAAATATTTCTTGTTTGATGATGAAGAAGAATCAATTAATGCACTTACAAAAAGAATTTCAACACTTTCTGATTCAATAGGATCAAAATCCATTATTGCAGAAAAGAAAGAATTTTCAGATTCTATTACTAAAATACAAGAATTGAACAATCGTGGAATCGCATTTTTAGTAGTTGTAGATCCTATAGGGTTTAGAGAAATCAAATGGAATTTAATGGAACAATTATTGAATGTAGATACTGCTGATGTTATCTTTACTTTTATGACTCATGTAATTGCTAGACATCGTTCAAACTGTACATTAGATAATAGTTATGGGAAATCATTAACAGAATTTTATGGAGATGAAAGTTGGGAAGAATCTACAAAAGGAGAAGAATTAATGAAGATTTATCGAAATAAAATTCAGACCATCAAGAAACATGTTTACGATATACCTGTTTTTCAATCTGGGAACCAGATTGCATACCACATAATTATTGCAACAAATAGTGATGGTGCACGAAATATAGTTGAATCTGCAAGAAAAATTACTCAGGTGCAAACAAAAATGATCGATGGTGGGTTAAAGGTAGTTACAAACAAACGAACTGAAATTACTGATTTCTTTGAATAAAATAGTATATTCATGCCCATATTACCAGATTTTAACCGATAGGATCGATTGATCCTATCGATATGTAATCTAAATTGTTAAAATACTCTCTATTTCTTTTACTGATTCACGCCTATAATCAAGTATTTTGTTCTTCCACAATTCAAACCATTCTGTAAGATTTGTTCGTTCAAAGAACTTACTCCATTCATAATTTTGAAATGATATTATTAATTCTACATAAAATAAAAATGAAACATAATCTGCATAATTTTCTTCTATATTATTTATATCAGAATTAAATTCATAATTTTCAATCTCATTTATGATGAAAAATTCTTTATTTAATCCATGCTTAATTTGTTTGATATTGATATTTTCATCTATTTCTTTTCCTATGTTATACAATTTGTAATATTTTTCATGATGTCTTTTTTCTAATGATTTTAGATCATTTAAAATTCTAATTAATTGATATTCGCCAGCATATGTTTCGGTTTCATATTGTCCTATAAATCCCTCAATAGCATTAGTTAAACAACTACACAATCTATTTTTATCAAAATCTTTTGATAGACTATTCCATTTTATTTTTGAAAATAGTTTCTTATGGTTTTCAAGAAAGTTTTTACAATCTTCCGGACTTGAATCTCCTACTTCATTATACCATACTAAAAAAGGCGTATCCCAATCATCAGTTAAATCATATAAAATTAATTTTTTATCAATTCCCAAAACTTCTATGTATTTGCTCAATACAGATTCAAAGGATAATGTTGTTTTGATTTTGTTTTCTTTATTGAAATAAAAAAGCACTAGTTTCCAAAAATTTTCTATTGATAAATTTTCATTATCACATATTATTGGAATTTTTATATCATTATCATCACCTTTTCCAATTACTGTGTAAATTCCCTCATCTGTAAAAATGTAGAATGTTTCTTGTATTCCACTCTTTTTTTCTTTCTTGAACTTTCTATTGTATTCTTGAATAATTCCATAACCAATCAATGATTTGATAGCATTGTGAATATCGGCCTTGTTTTGACTAATCCCATTTTTTAAAATCATTGGTCTAGAAACATATCCGGTTGTAATCAATAGATCCAAAATTTTGAATTGTAATTCTGGTGTTTTACCATCCCAGTAATGTATAGGCATTCTTAATATTTACTACACTTTCCCTATATATTAAGTTGTAATATAACGTATTATGCGACAAAATATCTCAATTTCATTAGACATACAGACACTTGAATCAATAGAAAAAAACCGTCGTCTGATTACAGTTTCACGCTTTATCGAAGAATGTGTATTAGAATTTTTAGATAAAAAAGGAGAGGGATTTTCCCACCCAAAAGGAAAGAATCCCACAACCACCCGAATTAAGAGAGGTTCTAACAATGCTTAGGAATCCTGATTTTAAAAGACGGGTGCAAAACAAGCATACTCCTAATGATGCAGTATATTTGAAAATTCCAGAAACAGGTAAAAAATTTACTTGCCCCTTCTGTTCCAATTCGGGAAGGCCAAAAGGATTTCGTCATCTTTGGAGTCTTTATAATCACATTTGTTACAACCACAATCAAAAATCTTTGTTAGGAGATGATTGTTAATGGCAGATTTACGTAAGTGTTGTAATCAACCTTCAAAATTTTCAATCGTATATGATGCAGGAAACCAACAAAAACAGGAATTGTTAATCTGTGATTTTCATTACAACTGTGATGAAGTATTTAGAAAAAACATTTTGAAAATAGAAGAGGTGTTAGATTAATTTGCCATTCAGATGTCTTGATCCTAATTGTTGGAAAAGTGAAGTAATAGAACGTAATGTTTCACGAAGTGAAGCATATATTCACGTAAAGAAAAAACAAAAAGAAAAACTAATTGAAATTTTACAGTTATATTATATTGTGCCAAACTTGAACCTGTTTTCAAAATGGACAATTTACAATATGTTTACCGATTTATGCTTTATTGACGTTCAAGAAAAGTTACTTCAAAATTTAATGAGAAATAAAGAATGAAATTTATTTTCAAACCATACAATCATTTTATCATTAGAGAAATTGCAAATCTTTCAAAAGAGAACTTTACAAAACTATTCTTAAATTTAGAAGAACATTTCGTTATATGGTCAAATGGTGTATTGTTACATCTTACTGAATTTGAAGGTTCTAAGAAAGATAAAACAAAATATTTTGAGTTTGTACATTATGCTGAATGTCCAAAACTACCTGAATTTCTAGAGCATAACGGATTCAAATTAGAAGTAATTGATGTATCAGAATCAAGATTTCATAGAGATTTTGTGGAATGGCTCAAACATACTGAATTTTGGAAAAAATCACAAGGTGATGAATTATAAAAATGAAATCAGGTGATCATACAGAAAGTAGAATATGTGATTTATTCAAAGACTTTTTCAATTCATTCAAAGTGGATAATGTGTACAAATATGTAGTTTTGATAGATGGTATTAGGGCAAGTGATACACCTGTTGAGATTGATTACAATGATTTCAATGATGAACTCAAAAAAATATTTTCAGTTTATAGAAAAGATAATGTACATAGAAATCTGTACAGGGCAATCAAAGAAGTATTACAAGTTAGTATTGGTTCATCTGTTGATGGGTTAGTTCATGAAAATCGAATTAAATTTACAATAGTAAATCATGATAGGTTTTCAGGCGTATTTGAAAAACCACAGACATTAAACGAATCACCTATCATCAAACTTGATAAAGATAAAGACGAGAAAATACCATCAACTGTCAAAGTATTCAATGTTGGAAAAACTCTGATCAGAAAACAGGTAAAATCAGAAAACGATACTGAACAAATAGTTATCAAAGTAGAATTAAATGAAAAGCCACATTGGATTGATATTTTTTCACCTACCTTTCAACAACTGATTAGAGTAAAAACACAAAACATCTATGAAGAAATCTATGCAGAAAGTACATACAAAGCAGGAATTACAAACTTACATGCTTATGCGTTATTGAATGGTACAAAAACAAAACCTGTTTTTAGTAGAAGTGCATTTGTTGATGATTGTTTGTATTATGATTTACAAAATCAAAACGGTGATGTGTACAGGGTTTCAAAAAATGAAATCACTAAAACCCAAAATGATGATGACGGTTCACCAATATTTCTAAAGTCACCAAGTGCCAAAACTATTCAAAGCATGCAGCAAGAACCAACATTTGACAATCAAAATGTATTGGATGATTTTGTTAAATTATGTAGGATTCAAGAACAAGATAAAATTGTATTTGTTTCACATCTTATTGCATTTTTTTTAAAGGGTTTTCCAATACCGATACAGGTTTTACATGGGGAACAAGGAAGTGCCAAAACTTCTGTATCTGGTGCAATCAAAAGTATTGTTGATCCAGAGGGTGAAAATGCCTTATCATTACCTGAAAAGATTGATGATTTGGCAGTAGCATTATCAAAACGTGATTTGTCAAACTTTGATAATACTGATAATTTCACAAAAGAGATTTCACAATTTCTATGTAGAGTAGTAACAGGTACGCTCTATCCTAAAAGAAAACATTACACAAATGCAGATGAATTTAGTCTTACTTTGATGTCTAAGATTATCCTAAATGGAATTGATCCAAGTATCAATCAACCTGATTTACTTGAGCGTTCAATCTTCTATGAATTACCAAAAATTGAAAAAACTGAAAGAATGACAGATGAAAAATTTAGTAGAAAAATTGATGAGTTAAGACCTGATCTACTTGGTTTTATATTCAGTACAATTCAAAAGGCAATGGGAATAGTTGATAAAGTCGAAAAAGAATTAGATGGTTCATCATTACCGAGAATGGCCACATTTGCTATTTGGGGTGAATCAATCTCAAGGGCTTTAGGAAATCAAGATAATAAATTCATTAATCGATATTGGGAAAAGATTGATGATAGTAACCTAAACCTGAATGAAGAATATCCCCTAATCCCATTATTGTTAGATATGATGAGAAAAAACTGTAAACTTGATGAAAATAAGAAACCTGTCATACAAGTAAAACAAACAAGCCTTACCTTGATGTTTAATGATCTATGTTTAGATGAACATGGTAATATCAAAAAGAATAGTGGATTACCTGAGAATGTCAAAGAATTGGGTAAACAAATGAAACAACTAACACCATTGCTTAGAGGATTTGGTTTTGAAATAACAGTTAGTAGATATGATAAAAGAGATGGTGATTTTACAAGAGGATCTAAGATAGTGACAATAACACCAATTTCTGATGTAGGTCTTGATGGGTTTGAATAGATACAGTAATGTTAAGTCATTCAAGCAATGGTTGGTGCAGTTCATAGATGAACAAACAAGATATGGTGACTTGGCAAGAGATGTAAAAGATGATTATGATTTCCCATCAACTGATGTAAGATATGATATTGAATGGTATTTGACAATCAAATGCAATGCTTGTAATGATGCAGTAACAACTTTTCAAGATGCGTTTGATGATTATGAAAATTATGTCAAACTATCACAAATTTTGGAAAATAACGAGAAATAACAAAAACTAGCATATTTCTTTTATATACTACAAATCAGACATTTTTATTTTTTTTTTGACAACATTGACAACAAGAAATGAAAATTGATGTTGTCAGTATTTTATGCCTAGAGTATTTAATGACAACATTGACAAGCATGACAACATCATTTTTATGAAAAGTTTTTTGGAAAAAAATAGGTTGTGTGAATTTCTCATCAAATATGGGTTGTCAATGTTGTCATGTTGTCACCACGCCTAGCCCACGCCTAGAAAATTGACAACATTGAAATTAATTTGATGTTGTCAAATGGCATTTGATGTTGTCAAATCTTTAATGAGATTTTAAAAATGTCTGATCTGATTTCCATTATTTAGAAATTAACCATCATCCGTTAGGTTCATTTGATCCTAACGATAACCCGTTTTAAAAAATTACAACTTCTTTTCAAACCAATGAGAAAACGAGGTTTTATCGGAATAGTTCACAAAGGTAGTAAATCAAATGCTAGATGTGACAGATGCGACATACCATTAACTCATAGTAAATGGAATGGTGTTTCTGTATGTTATTCTGTTAGTAAATCATCTCTTGATGGTTTTATCTGCATACAATGTGCACTAGGTTATAGAAAAACAACAAAGCCTAAAACAACATCCCAAGAAGTAGATGCTTTTACCAAACATCTAAAGAAAGAACCGGTACTATTGGCATAATAATAGGCTAAATCACACTCTTTTTCTTTTGTTTATGACAATAAAACAATTAATTCAAAGTTTTTTCATAAGTAACAGCATATCAAATTAGCATTGACTAATTTGCATGAATTAGGCACAAACAGTTATCCAATAAAATAAAAAAATAATTATTTTTATGAGTAAGTACCCGTCTTATCTATATCGATTTCAATACATTTCGTATGGATATTCCTATACTAGGTAATTGTAAGAAACGCCATAAACGGGGTGTGTTGTAGTTTGGGAAAATCAGGTTATCTTCCAGATATTTCTTCGGGTTTTACATTTTGGCGTTCATACGCGGTAAATTGTTTAAAAGATAAAGATTACAACGGTGCAACTTCTGGACTTCATAACATCAATGCATTATTAACAGAAGATTACATCGTATCAGTAGATACAGAAGCATACAACAAACAAACAGAAGAAAACATATTCTATGAATGTGGATTCTGTAAGAAAGAAACAGCAGTATCAAATATTCAAGTTTGTCAGATATTGTTATCTCCAACAGATTCAATTATTTCAAAACAAAAAACAACGAACAAATGGAGATGTCCAGAATGTGAAAAATGGGTATCACAACAGAGAACCAACATAATCAAAGATAAACTAGAATCACCATATTACAGGCGAGTTGTTCCAGAATGTCCAACACATTCAATCGGTTTAGGAGATAGGCTCAACTTTTCATCAAAATTCGATAAATGGTTTTACAACTTTTTAGAGGAATTACAACACGCATTAGCACTTTACAGAATTGAGTATATTGCACAAAACGGTGAAGACATGGCAGATCTAGGATTCAAGGAGAATAGAAATTCCTAGAAAATGCCTGTAATCACTAGACAGATCAAAAGAAAAGAATCCAGAGTCAGCAAAACAGGCAAGCCGGTTGTTATAAAATGGCAAGATGCCGAGATGATAAGATCACAATCAATCAATGCATGTGTCAATGAGATTCACGAATCAAGCAAAAGCATGGGTTTTTTGAAAATTAATTTGATTGGTGCTTCAAGTTCTGGAAAATCTACACTTGCCGGTGTTTTGGCTCATCAATTACATACTCTAGATCCTACCTTTGAAGTTCATTTTTTTGAGGATAAGGACTTGATAGATTTTACAGCGACAATCCAAAAACTCTCAAAATCTAATCAGATATTGGTATTTGATGATCTTAGTGGATTAGTTTCAAAATTTGGAAAAACAGCACTTGACAGACTAAAAGCAGAAATTACAACAGTTAGACACATTGGTAAAACCAACGAAGACAGAAAAATAATTATGATTTTGAACTTTCATGCACAGAAAGTTCTAGACAAATTCATACGAATTTCAAACTTTACATTTTACACAGATTGCCAAAAAGAAGAAATCAGATATTTGGAAGAATTACTTGGGAAGAATCAACAACAAAAAATAAATCAATTTGCAAGACTAAGAGCACAATCAAGAATGTATCACAAGTTTTCTTTTCCATTGGGAAATAGGGGGGATTACTTTACTTACAAGGATGGTGAACCATTCAGAGTTTTGTTATACAACAATGGAATCACAACACGTTTTGTTGTATCTCCACAAGTTTCATGGATTCTTAAAGACAAACTTTGTCAAGTATGTAATCCGGCTGAAAAGACAGAAGAAACTAAAATGAATCTTGAGCACTTTGTATATGATTTTTCAAAGAGATTTGGAAAAGGAATTTGCAAACGTGCAATAGAATTAAAATTATTACGACAGGGAATCAACACTCAACCAAAAAGAGTACAACAGGCCGAAAGATACATTGAACAATACTTTGATGCAAAACACATCAATCTCGAAGAACTTGCAGAAAAATACGGATTAAAAGAACAAAGAACCATTCTTTTGCCATGCAAACAGCCAAACTTTAACGAGGGAATATCAAATTGATGAATTATCATAAATGTCCATACTGTCCTAGGGCTTCGTTTCATATCGAAGTAATTCAAGAGCATATCCAAAAAAGACATGGACAAATGTTACGACAAGGGGATATCCAATGATAAAAAATACCATTGAACTTTCTCGTAGTGAATATACTGACTATGTTGAGAAGATGATAACGTTTGATTTGATGAAAAGAGGAACAGATGATCAATTTATTCTCACTAGGAGAGTTCTGAAAGGCATTAAATCACTTCATGATGAGAAATTGGCCAAAACAATTAGAGAAGAATGTGGTGACACTACATTGGCAGAAATTTTTATGATTACTGCATGCGTGATAGCATCTAATAGAAATATGGCACAGATCGACTTGTTTCATATTACCAACATAATAGCCAAAAAAATTGATAAACCTATGCTAACAAAAGATCATTTTGATAATTTTATAGGATGGGTAGAATATCTTTTTCATTTTTACAATCCTGAAAATAAATTCTAAATGCTTAAGTCCATACATAATACAAAAAATTGTATCTGAATGAAACTTCCACCTAAATTTAAAAAAAATCCCAGAATACTCTTATTCATTATCGTTGCAGGCGTTATGCTTCCACTTATTGCAATTATGGGATATCTTGAAGAATTAGAAAATACAAAAACTCACCCTTCTGCCATCCTACTAATCGTAATGGTGTTTGCGTTGATGGGGATTGCCAAATTTAGAATTAAAAAAAGAGGTTATAGTGGAAAAAGACGTGGTTGGAATGAACAAGAAAAGCGACAAGTACGAAGAAGACAAAATGGTAAATGTGCAAAATGTGGTGATGTTCCACCTAGATGGGAATATCATCATAAAGATGGCCATAGAAGTAATAATTCAATATGGAATTGTCAAGGATTATGTCCTAATTGTCATTCTGTAACTACGCATGATGAACCCTAAAACATACTCTTTAGTCCTAATTTGATTAATCTGTTGATCATAACAACATCATGTAACTAATGTGATAAAATTGACAAGTTAGAAAGCATTAATTTGATAATTTTTAGATGTAAAACATGTCTTTTGATATTGATTGGCACACAAATTTTTATGGGATTTCATGGGCATATGAAAAAGACAGACTAGTAGTGTCAACAGTATTTGAAGATAAAAAAGAAGCCATTTTGATTGCCAAAGAAGTAGAAGATTGGAGTGACAAATTTACCAGATTAACAATTATTGAAAAAGATGATGATGAATTTGCCATTTGCTGCTATGAGGATCCCCAAATTTCAAAAAGCAGTACCCATGTAGGACTTTTCAGAACAGGGATGAGGCAAAGTGGAGGGTATGAGCAAGCAAAGCCCATGATTGAAGAAAAATCACCACTACTTCAAATAGCATATGCAGCAGATGTACGAGACATGAAAACCTATGAGCAAATATCAAGACTAGTCCCCATGAGGAAATGCAGAATAATATCAGAAAAAGAATTGAAAAAGCAAGAATATTTTTATGAAAAAACTGCCAGTTTACAAAATTAAATGGTGAGATTCAAAACTTTATCGAAATGAATTTCTCACCATTTATGGTCGGGTACAAAAAATAATCTATTTTAGATATAAAGAATCACTACTAATTTGTACATAGTATTGATACTGATAAATCATTCATCTGTGTTAAATAGAAAATTTCCATACTTACAGTATGCAAGATAACAATAACCAATCATCATGGGAAGAGGCAATTGGAATCTCTTGGCTCATTTCAGACGACTGAAATGTCAGGATTAAATTTCACATGCAGTTCTAACTGTTGGTGCAAACAAAAATCAGAAAACTCTGATGAAGGACTTTAGAACATCTAAAGCCTAATTTTTTCATTCATAAAATTCATAAAGTAATTTTTTAAGAAAATTGTTGATTTGTCATATAATCTAATCATAGTTATTCTAATTATTGCATTATTTGGGACGATTTTACAGACATGGGGCGGAAGTTGGGACATTACTAGCCATCAACTAGGAGAGCCAGAATCATTTTTCACTCCACCCCACGGAGTACTCTATTCAGGAGTAGGAATAGGATTGATTTCAGCAATCATTGCAGTATATTCATTGTTAAAAAATAAAGAAATTCGAAAAGAATCCTTTGCACTGGGATTAAAGCTATTGATTATCGGAGGGTTATTTCAGATAATTGCAGGTCCCGGAGATTTTTACTGGCATGAAATGTTTGGAACAGACGGATTACTTAGCCCCACGCATTTGACATTGATTACTGGAATTTTAATTCAATCAGTTGGAACAGTCATAGGATTAGCAAGATTAGTACCATTTAATTTCAAAGTTGTGAAACCGGCATTAATTTTTGCATATGGAGTTTTATGGTTCATTACAATTGGATTTATCTTTCAATTTACACTACCAATATCAACAGGAGACACACTAGATTTAGATCCTGACCCATATGTAGCAATAATAATTGCTGCAAGTACAATGCCGTTTTTTAGCACATTAATTTTCTGGACTTCTGCTAAATCAGTGAGAAAGTTTGGAGGTGCAACTTTAGTTACTGCAGTGTTCATCACTCTAAATGTAACATCAAATATTATTCCAGCAGAATTTCTTTGGGGGTATCTTCCATGGTTTGTATTGCCGATGATTTTTGCCATAATTGCAGATGCAATTATTTGCAAAAAAATTAAAATCAAAAAATATGGTGAAAATATTGCAGGTGCGCTTGTTGGTTCTGTTTTTCTTATTTTCAGTATGCCATTAATCGGCATGGCATTTATCCAGTTTTACGTATTCAGCGGTGTTTCAGGTTATGATTTACTTCCAGAGTTTTCTGAGACATTAGGTATAATTTTAGGAGTGATGAGCATTCCTGGAGCCATAGTTGGATGGCTTTCAGTCAAAATTGCAAAAAAGAAAATTTCAATTCCAGTAGAATCAGTCATTTAGAGACACCAATAAATTCGAGATTAGGGTTAATCCAATATGCATTGTGATGATAAAAGAACATTATACGTTTTGAAAAAAGAGATAGAAAAATCATGGGATGAATTAAAAGAATCAGGATTTAAAGAGGAGAAATTACTAAAAAATCTCAATGATGCCTTTGTTGATTATTTTGAATATAAAAATCAGGAATAATGTTTTGAGAATTACTTAAGTAATATTTTGCATTATAGTTGGCATGAATTTTGAAAATCTCTTAAAGAGAATAATGGATTCAGATACAAACATCAGACATAGCATAGTTACAGATAATGAAGGAAACATACTTGCTACAAATCACAGGGAGGGAATAACAAATTATCTTTCTCAAGAAGAGACAGAATCTTCATTGAAAAGAGCGGCATCTGCTTGGAAGGGAAGAAAAGCATTGAGTCCAAAAATTGGTAATGGACTATATGCTGTTGCAGCATTTGAAAAGATTACCAGAATGACTTTTCCATTAGGTGATGAGAATCTGATTTTTGTCAGTATGGGTTCAGATTCAGTAAGAACTGATACTCAACAGGGAGGACAAAAACAGATTGTAGAGCACGTCCTAAACATTCTAAGCCGTGATCCTACTAAAGCATAGTCTAAAGGATTCCAAATAATGTCGATGATAGAGCATACCAAAGAATGCAAATACAGAAACGAACATGATATGCCACATACAAATTGCTATTGTCAATGCCACAAAATCATCATGGCAGAATCAGACAAAATGGATTCAAGAACTTTTTGATTCTTTTTGAGGGTCAAAATTATCAATTATTTCAGTTACAGATGAAATGATTTTTTCTTTGATTTCCATCTTTGTCATGCCAGACGTATGCATTAGTTTCATTTGATCCAGTAGGGCAAAATGCACACGACCCTGAAGATAATCCACAATTCCAAAATTTTTTTTTGGGAACTCTGTTACAAATAGATCATGTTCAGGTAAATCTTCTGATTTTTCATCCATGATCATATTAAAGAAAAACTAGTTATAAAATTTCCAAATACTCATTAGCCTCTATCAAAGAGAATTTTCATGACAGAGTTTGTGCATAAACCATACGACAGAATTTACGTTCGAGACATGATCAAACTAAATCTTGATGATTTGATTGGAATGATGTCATCACTAGAGGCTGCTAATGCATATTGGGTTGATGGTGTTTTGTTTGCAAGTTTTGCCATGACAGAATCCGAGGAATTAGCTAAAAAAGAGATGCAAAATGAGATGTTTCTAGATAAGATAATTTTTGCAGTTTATGAAAAGTATACAAAAACAGTCAAATCATCAACTAATTTAGAAATTGGAGTTCTAAACATGCAAAAAAGTAAACTGTATAAAGATTTGATTGCTTGGCTCAAGACTCAATCTATTTGGAATGAATAAATCCCAAAATAGACAATAACGCCGGTACAAATAGAAGTAAAAAGAGTAGGAATTATGTCATTATTTTGTAAAACATGTAAAGGTAGAAGACTTCCAAAATGGATGAAGGATGAAAAATCAACATATTGGCTGTGTGAGACTTGCAAGAATTTTGTAGATGGTGAAAATACGTTTATTCGTGAAGTGAATTAAGAATTAAAAATTATTTCTCAGCGCATTTGAACAATACTGAAGATAACAATGCAGCCCTCTCCACAATGCTGTCATGAACAATATACTCTTTTGTTGAACGATAGTTATGGCCAACTGGTCCAAATCCATCCAATGCTGGAAGTTTAGATGGTACATTGCTAATATCTGAAGAGATTAGTTGAGAATGTTTTTTAATTTTAATTTCATGTTTTTTTGCAAGATCTTCTACTAACTCATAAAATTGTGTATCAGAAGATTCTTCTATTACTGGTGGTCTTGTTTGAATTTTATTTATTGAAACATCTAATTTTGGAGAGCCTGTTTCTCTTTTTTTCATTATAGTTTGGATTTTTGTATCCAATAATTCACCAAACTTTGTTGTTTTGTAACTACATATCAGAGTTAATGTGGCAAAATTAGGAGTTTGCCCATGAGATCCTTTAGAAATAACAGATGTTGTTCTTAAACGATAATCTTTTTCATCTTTTGAAAGCTTTTCAATTGCAGTTAGTTTTTTTGCTAAAACAGGTATTATCCCATGAATATCAGAACCTGATTGCTCAGCAGTGCTAGTAAATCTTATTTGATAATCACTTCTCCCATAACAAGTCGTAATTATTCCACCATCTTTACTTGCAGATTTTAATCCAAGGACATATCTTGATTTTTTAGAGTATTCCTTAACAAACCTCTTACTGTACCGTCCTCCTAAACTATCATCAGTTGTAAGTAACACAGCACATCTGATTTTTTTGAGTTTTTTTGCAAATCTTAATGCATGTAATGCCCCCAACATCACAGTCAATCCACCTTTACTTTCAGCTATCCCGGAACCAACAATTTTATCATTTTCTTCATGGAAACTGATTAAATCATCTGGACCATAGTGTGTATCTAGATGGGATACTAATAAAACATCATTTTCAGGTTCAGAGTGATTTTTAAAATAATAAAAATTACCCACGTCATGCTGCCTGTGTATATGTTCACTAAATCCAAGATGTTTTAATCGCTTTGAGATGGTAGTTCCCAAATGATTGATATTTTCAATGTTGTAAACATGGGTATTTAGATTCACAAAGCCACGTAATGTTTCCTTGAGACTTTGTAAATGACCCCTCAGATAAGTTCTAGCCACAACACGCAATGGTTGTGTTAAATCAACATCAGCAGTATGCTGTTGTATTGAGGAACCAAAATATCGAATGACTGCAACATCTAAAATTTTATTGATTAAGGAATCATATGTGTATCCAGCAGTCTTTGCAGCATAATAAAAAGACCCACCTTGTCCAAGACTAGCCATCGAGTTTAGTTCAAGAATGTAAAGATTCTCATCCTTATCCATTCTAAAATCAACTCTACTGTAATCATTTAGACCCAAACAGCTAAATGCCCTTTTGCACATTTGTCTCATCTCCTCTGCCTTTTCCTTTGACAAGTTTGCAGGACATGTTTTTTCAACTCCTCCCTTTTTCTTTTTATCAGAAATTGTTTGTATTTGATCTGGATCATCGAGATTAATTTCGACGATTGGAAGAACATCGATGTTAGGGCTATTACCTAACATACCAACTGCAAATTCTCTACCTGAAATGAATTGTTCAACCAGTATATCTTGTTCAAATTTCTCAATCTGTACTTTTACAGCTGCACGAAGGTCATCCCAATTATCTACAACTTCCATTCCCATCGAGGTAGATTCTAGTTTTGGTTTAACAATTACAGGAAAAACTAAATCATCATAAGTGTCCTCAGGTGTTCGAAAAACCCAGAATCCAGGGGTGGAGATATTATTTTTTTGTAAAACAATCTTTGTCATCACTTTGTCTTGAACAATTGCATGTCCTGCAGGACCTGAACCAATGTATGGGATACCAAGCATTTCCATCATTGCAGGAACGTGTGTGTATCTGTTCTGACCTTGTATACCATATGCCATGTTGAAAACCATTCCAGGGTTTTCACCTGCAACTACCTTGGGCATGAATTCTTTTAATTCATCAGCTAGATGGATGTCGCCTTGAACTACCTTAACTGTATGCCCCCCTCGTTCTAATGATCTTGCAACTCGTTCTACAGCTTTTGAGCTGTAATGCTCTTTTGTGGTCATTCCAAAAACATTGATTACATCATTTGGATCAATGATATTTTCATTATAGATTAGTGCAACTTTCATAGAAACTAAATAATTTTTTAAATTGTGCTACATAAAGGTAATTCTATTTGACTGCAGTTAAAATGAAATCAAATAGGATCTATTCTAAAACTTCAAAGGAGTTCTTGTAACAATTAGGATTTGCTTTAAGCTGAGATTCCACAATTGTTTTTGAAAAATTGTGAACTTTCATCATATGTGTAGGAATATCATCACATTTTTTCTTGCAGGTTCTGCAGAGGTATTTCATTTCTCTTTTTTACATTTTTGACACTATAGAAGCCTTTGTTTTACGATCTTGACAAATATGGTCAATTAAGACTATTCAGATAGTATTTTTCAATCCTTTCATTTACTGGTTCAATATAGTCATCACATGATTTTATGAATTCTTGACGTGTGTTTTTTTCACTACTAACTAGAATGACCACTTGATTGATTTTCTGACCTGTTACTTCATGAAACATTTGAGCATAACAGGTAGTTTGTAAATAATACTCATACATGTATTCGTCCATCTGAGGTTTTCTTTTTGTCTTATAGTCAATTATGGATATTTCACCATTGTATTTTGCAATTAAATCACTAGTCCCAGCCACCTTTAATTTATCAGAATACATTCTTTGTTCAATAGATACAACATCAGAAATGTTTTCTAAATATGGTTTTAAATTATTAAAATGCGCAATTGGAAGTAAGTCAAATTCTTCTAATGATAAAACATTACCCAGATAGTCTTCAATTATCTTGTGTGATTGTGTTCCAATATCTTGTGCTTGAGCAGTGATATATTCATGTGCAGGCTCATTTTCTCGCCAAGATTTCAAACTATTTTGCTTGTCATCTGAAGATGTTGCAGACAAAATAGTACTGATGGATGGATAGATTTTATCAAATTTTGTCTTGTACCAATGACCATCTTCACGATCTAGTAATTCAGGCTCTCGAATCTTTAACATTTGTGAAAAATTTGACATAAGAAAAATTACAATATCTGTTTATTGAATATTTTGAAATTATGAATTCTCAGGATTTTTAGGAATCAATTTTTGAAACTTGTCAAATTCTGTTTTAGTTTTGATGAATTGATCGGTTATAATTTTTCTTAAAGAAAAAAGGTTTTCTAATTTATCATTAATGATAAAAATAGATTCATCAAAAATCACTGTATCAATAAACTCCTCCGTGGGGTATACAGTGTATTCAAAAAAATCATTATCTGTCTTAATCTTTAATTTGAATCCCATTAACAGACCTAAATCATCATGTTTGTTTAGAAATCCAATCAAGCTTGCCTGTAATGCATCATTTTTAGAGATTTCATGAAAACGTGATTTAGCATCTGGAACATTATCAATAATGCATGCAACAGGTTTTCCTTTAACATGTAAAATAGTAGATTTATGAGAAGGCATGTATTGCTCAGTATCGGGAATTTTATCTAGAGGCATGTTGAGAGAAAGGTAATTTCATTAATAATTATTTAATTTCATTTTAGAGTTATTAATAGACAATTTTAGAAATACATTAGGTTGAACTTATGGGTGAAAAAATAATAAAAGATCTAAAGGATTTGGAGAAAAAAATTAGCAGGCAAAGAAAAGAGAAATCAGAACAAATTATCAAAGAGAAACTGGATAAGAAAAAATTAGATTATGACACAATAGAGTTAATAATTGAAATTTTTGAAAAATCAAAATTCAAGTGGCATAAAGAACATTTTGAAGTGTTTGATTCAAAATCAAATAATTTCAGAGGTAAAGAATTACCAGATAATAACAGAGAATGTGTAATGCTAGGACTAAGGCTGGGAACAATTAGAAATAAAATAATTTACAATCTTAGAGACAGGCAGTTAACAGAAGAGGAAAGACAATCCATTGATGATCTGGCATGGAATTTTGTATGGTATCAATGGAAGGAAGCAAGAATGTTATACGATTATTCAGTAAATGGCAAACAGTAGACTAAATTTGAATTGAGAATAAATACGGGATAATTCAAATTATAACATGAGCAATCTAGACGAATCCATTGGAAAGATACTCTTAGAACTTCAAAGAGATGATCCAGACGTATTTAAGAAATTAATGGAGCGTGCGCAAAAAGAAAATCCCGAATTATTCGAAGGTAGTATAGATGAAGAAAATATAGAGATAGAGAAATACAATCTAAAAGTGGATGAATACAATAAAAAAATAGATGAAAACTAGTAATTCTATTTACTTTCAACATACATAAGGAACTAATTTGTGACTAGTGTAATGGGATTTCTCAAAAGTCTAAGTAAATTTTGCATTCTCAAAAAGGTAAGAGACAAAGCTAACGAGCCTGAAGAAAAATAAAACAGGAATTTTTTTAGTATAGATTTCATATTGAAAAACTTTATTTTGTTTTTGTTATTTCAGAACGGCCACAAAAAACTCATGATACCATAAAATATGCAACTGAGAGTATTATAACTATTACACCAATGGAGGGTTTTTTTATTTTTGAGTATCTGATTTTGTAATGAATGGGGATAGCCAATTATGCATGAGTTTTCGATTCAAATCAACAAAGACATTTGCATTGTCATTCCATGTTTTAACATTTTTTGTGACAGACTCTATTGATGAAATTGCAATTTTTATAGACGCGAGACGATATTTTACAATCTCCTCACCGACACTATCAATTATTTTCTGAGTTATTTTTGGGATTGTGAAATTAAAACCTGATTTTCCTAAAAGTTCTTTCTGCAATGCAACATTTGCATTAATAGCATTCTTCCAATTCTTGTAGCACTCATTTTGTAAATCAAATAATGTTTGCTGAAAATGTGGGACTGAATGTTCTATTTCTGCAAAATATCTTTGGTTAACTTTTTCAAATACTTCAAAATCATCATTTTTTTCTTTTTGAGTATTTTCAGCCATTATTGGACTTCTTAATTTGAGGAATTTAAGTAATTGTGTATTAAATCAATTAATTCAAAAATAAATTTATTGTTTTTTTGCCTCGCCTACAATGTCGCCTACAATTTCTTCCAACAAATCTTCAACGGTTATGATTCCAACCAGTTGATCTTGCTCATTTAGAACTATTGCCATATGCATATCTTGTTTCTTAAGTTCAATCAAAAGATGACTAATTCGTTCACTGGAATAAATAAAGAAAGGCTTTCTGGACAAAGTGCTTATTTTAGTAGTGGAGAATTTTTTTTCAGTCAGTCTTGCGATATCCCAAATATGCAATACCCCAACAACATTATCTAATGTTTTTTCATAAACTGGAATTCGTGAAAATCCCTTATCTTTAATTTTTGAGATACTTTTTGATAATGTCAATGCTCCATCCAATGAAAAAACGTTTTCTTTTGGAGTCATAACATCTTTAATTGGTTTATCATCAAACTCTAATGCATTATACACAAGATCACGTTCTTCTTTTTCAAGGGCTTTATCGGCATAGCCTAAATCTATTACTTCCTTGATTTCTTCTTCAGTGATTGGTCTGGGTCTTTGGGAATAACCGCCAAAAAGATTCAAGATGAAGCGGGTGATGTATTCTAAGAGTTTAACAAAAGGATACATCAAATAAGTGAATGCTAATAAAATCCCACTTAGTTTTAAAGATGCTTTTTCAGGATTAACATTACAAAATGTCTTAGGCAATATTTCTCCAAAAATCAAAATTACAAATGTCATTATTCCAATAATTATCCCAACTCCTTGACTTCCAAGTAGTTTTATTGCAACATCAGCTGCCAGAACAGAAGATGCAACATTAACCAAGGTATTTCCCAAATTAACACCAGAGGTCATCATTGCGGGGTTCATTTTTAATTTGTAGAGAGGTGATGAACCAGGAATGTTTTTTCTATACATACGAATAACTTTAGAACGTCTGACCCCAACAATTGCAATTTCAAGCCCACTAAAAAGAGCATAAAAGCATATCAAAATTCCAATTACAATAATTTCAATAACAACAAAATCCATTCAAATTAGAGTGATTTTTTAGAAAGTTAAAGGATATTCAGAATCTCATTCTTGAAAATAAAGAAAGCAGTTCATTCAATCAATAAATTTTCTTTTAGTCTATCTTACTACCAAAACAGGAATTTTAGACCTTTGAACAACACCATTTGCAATGCTGCCCAGTATTAATTTGTCAATCCCAGATCTTCCATGTGAGCCCATGACAATCATATCAGCTTTGTTGGATTTTGTAAATGAAAGTATTTGATCAACTATTGAATCAGTTACAAAGATTTTTGTTGCCGTAGTGATTTTCTTCTTTTTAGAAATCAATTCTAATTTTGATGTTTCTTTAAGGATTTTTTCTCGATATTTTTTTACATCTTTTTGATACAAATGTGAAAATTCTTTCCCATACCAACTTCCGTTTATCTTTTCAATACATGTGAGTAGAATTAATTTTGAGTTATATTTTTGTGCCAAATTCAGTGCCATGTCAAATGCATGTTTTGAACATATGGAACCATCAAATGGAATAACAATTTTTTTGATTTTTTTGGTTATCATGATTAGGAGAATATTTTGTTACATAAAGGATTTGTTAAAGGATGATTGTTAAAATAAAATTTAAACTGAGATGAAATAAGAATAAACTTCATTTCAATTTTTTTGACGATTATCTTTTGCTTCATCATGCAAGTCTTTTACCATTGAGATTAACAATTCAACCTCATGTTTCTCCAAATTCTCAATATCGCCAATTTTCTTAATTATCAATGACTTTGTTGAAGATTCAACAGTCTCATGCTTCTTTAATCTAGATCCAATAAGTAATGCACCTAGTGCAGAAATAAAAGTACCAATAATTGCTATTCCTACAAACATCAAAACAATTCCCATTACCCTTCCAAGTTCTGTAACAGGAACCACATCTCCATATCCCACTGTTGTAACAGTAGCTGATGCCCACCAAAATGCATCAAGCAAATTTGTAATTTGAGCATCCTCATAAGGCGACTCTATTAAAAAAATCCCTATACCACTAATGCCCACTACGGCAGCAGATATCACAAAAAGCGAGATTAGAAGTTTCAATACCAATAATTGAATACCATACTACTAAAAAGGAAAATAAGATTTTCAAGTTCGAGAACATACCTCTTTTTATTATTATAGAGAATCCTTCAAAAAACATGGCAATCAAGTCTTTCAATTATCCTATTCCTCAAATTACGTATTTAGTTAAGAAAAAACTCTGGGCACAGGTACTCTTTGCATTATTTTTAGGGCTAATTGCAGGAATAATTCTAGGTCCAGAAATGGGTCTCGTTGAAAAAAATACTGCAGAGCTAATTACAGACTGGTTATCTATTCCTGCAAATTTATTTCTAAAAATTATTCAGATGATCATTATTCCTTTAATTTTTGCATCAATAATTCGAGGAATTACATCTTCTGGAAGTATGGAGCAGTTACAAAAACTTGGATTAGGAGCATCAGTGTATTTTGTATTAACAACCATCATTGCATTAACAATAGGAATTCTTATTGTATCTGCAATAGAACCAGGAAATTTTATTGATAGTTCATTGATTAGAGAAAGTTTTGGTATTGAAGATATGGAGCCTGTTGAAAAAACAGAATTCAACATACATGACATTCCACAGAGTATTGTTGGCTTAATTCCAAGTAATCCATTATCGTCTTTTATGTCCGGTGAAATGTTAAGCATAATTATTTTTGCATTAATTGTAGGAGTCTCGATGATTGCATTACCTAAAAAAAGTTCTCAGCCAATTCTTGACTTGTTAGAATCCATACAAAAACTCACCATGAAAGTAGTTTCATGGGCAATGCGTCTTGCACCATTTGCAGCATTTGGATTAATTGCAGGAATCACATCCAAAGTCGGTCTTTCAGCACTTGCAGTTCTTGGAGCATACATGACAACAGTGGTGATTGGTCTTTTTATTATGATATTGGCATATATGCTAATCATCAAATTTGTTGCAAAGAGACCATTATCAACCACATTTGCAATGATGAAGGATGCACAGTTATTGGCATTCTCAACTTCCAGTTCTGCAGCAGTAATGCCATTATCAATTAAGACAGCAGAAGAGAAAATGAAAGTAAAACCAAAGGTGTCTCAATTCATTATTCCGTTGGGTGCAACAATTAACATGGATGGCACTGCACTATACCAAATTGTAGCAGTATTTTTCCTAGCACAATTATTCAGTATTGATTTAGGATTTACTACAATATTGCTAATCACATTAACAGCGCTTGCAGCATCAATTGGAGCACCTTCAGCTCCTGGAACAGGTATTGTAATACTTTCAACAATTCTGATAACAGCAGGCATCCCACCTGTTGCAGTAGTGCTTTTGTTGGGGGTCGATAGGATTTTAGATATGACAAGAACGATGGTAAATGTTACAGGAGATCTTACTGCATGTCTGGTTTTTGATAAGAGAATAAACACTGACAATATACCTGAAGATTAATTTAAAAAAATTAACTATGGTTTTTTTGGTTCCACCAATAAATTCATTATATCATGATTTGAAATTATTCCAACTACTTTTTTCAAATCTTCAGGATCAACTACAGGTATCATATCAAAGGGGTAAGAATTCATCTTCTGAATTACAGAATAAAGATATTCACTAGGCAATACTGTTGGAACCTTTTCATACATTACATCACCAACAGTTGTAATATCACGAGTTTTTTTGTGGGATTTTTCTATTTCACGTTTTGAGACAACTCCGACCAGGATTTCATTTTCATCAAAAACCAAGAAAGGCATTTTGCCTAATGTATTATTTTCAAGAAAGTCTTTGATTGTAACATCCTTTGTTGTCTTTAGATATGCAGTATTGATTACCATCATCGCAGTAACATCTGAAACTACCCTTCTAAAATAACCTGGAACCAATCCCATTTCAATAGTCCCAACTTTGAAATGAATGATTTTCTTTAGTTTACGCTGAAGTTCAACACTAGAGATTATCATAGTCATTAGAGTTCCTAGCACCAATAATGAGAACAAACTGTTATTCAAAATATTGACTTGTAACAGAGACAGCATTAATGCCAAGTCAACTGCTCCTTTTGACATGACACCATATGCAACAGTTGTTGCAGGTCGCATCTGTGCAATACGTACTGCAATGTAAGAGCCAAGGAATTTTACACCAATCATTATTACAAGGAATCCGGCTATTACCCATAATTCTAAATCAAGAAATGCGGTACTGAAGTGAAGTCCGATTCCTGCAAAGAATATAGGAATAAAAATACCGTAACCTACTGCATGTACATTTTTTGAAATTTCGGTATAATCCTCTCTACTCATTCTAGATACAGCAATCCCCAAAAGCAGTGCACCAATTGCACCATGAACTCCACTAATTTCTGCAAAATATGCAACTAGCAGGATTACTCCAATTACGACACCAAAATAAATTTGTGTTACCTGTAGGTGTTTTTTTATGTAACGGAAAAAACGGGGTAAAATAAATACAGATACAAGTCCTGCAACTGCAAAGAATATGATCATTTTTACAAATAGCCAGATAAACTCTGAAAAGACAGGTGTTTGACTAGTACTGATTTGAATCATAATACTTGTCACAATAATTGCAATGAATTCAACAATTGCAGCTACAGTAAAAATTTCAAGACCGATTGTAGATTTTAATTTTCCAAGATCACTTAGAACTTTGGCTGTAACTCCCAAGCTAGAGGCAGCTATTACACTTGCAATCGCAAATGATTTTATAAAATCCATATCCAAAGCCATTCCAAAAATTCCAGCCACTATGAAAGGGATTAAAAATGCAGCTGCAGAGCCTGCAAATATTCTACCTCTAATTACACGGAAGAGTCCTGCAAGATCAATTTCTTCAAGACCAATTAAGAAAAATAAGAAAAAGACACCAATTGATATGAAAAGTTCAATTTCTTCAATAGGTTGGACGAGAGCAAAAAGCGCAGGTCCAACAATTATTCCTGCAAGAACATTACCCAAAATAGTAGGCTGGTTAATCCTATGCATAATTTCACCAAATAGTTTAGCAGCTAGGAGTAAGATTCCAATATACAAAATAGGCTCAAATGACAATTCTCAAACAGTTCTCCAGATTAATTTGAATATTAATGATAAATTCCCTTACAAGTAGTTATGTTCAGGTATTTCAAGAAATCTAAGAATTATGTTGCATAAATTGCAAAAAAATTAAAAATTCAAGAGTTTTTTCTCATGAGCTTCTTTCAGTATTTTGAACAATTCCTCAACAGTGCATGTTCTAAATGATTCAGGAATATCATTTAGGTTAAATTTTTCAATTTTCTTGGCTTTTCTTTTTACCACAAATTTAACTGGCCCTGGTATTTGTTCACGATACACGACATTGATAAAGTCAATTATTTCACATGTGGATTTTTCATTCATTATCTATTGTCCCACCCTGACCATAAAGAACATGCATGGTATAGGTATCAGTTACATCAGGATGATTTCTTAGTCGCTTCACTATCTGTTCAACACCGTTTGGATCAGTTGTGGAGACTTTAAGAAAAATATCATACTTTCCCCAGACACCATTAATTTCAATTATTTCAATTAATTGTTTCAGTTCAGAAATAATTGTAGATTCTTTACCGGTATTACAATTTATTAGAATGTATGCTTCCATACAGTAAATCATGTTTAGAGTAATTAAAGATAATGAAAAATCTATTTAAAAATTGTAAATTCTGGATTAATTTGTAAAGATCTTTCTTTAGAATAATTTTATTTTGATTTTATCCCCAACGGCAATAATTCGTTCAGATGGAATGATTACAGATTTGAATTTTGATTTTATCTCAAGGGACTCAAGTTTATTGGTATCAGAATTTAGATTTATTTGAACTACACGACCAATATTCTTTCCATCAACATCTGCAACTTTGTCTCCAGGTTTTATTGGAATCGAGTTCAAAGTAAGCCCAGATTCAGCGAATTCCTCAAAATAATCCTGTGATAAAAAATATTCTTTTGAAAATCTTTTTTTGACCAAAATGCCAGACACTGAAAATTTTTGCCTATCAATCAAAATAGATTTTATTTTACCACAATTCTGACCTTTACTATCAAAAACAGTTTTCCCAATAAAGTCTTCAAGATAACAATTCTTTGTTAATTGCGTTTTTTGTTCAGTAATTTTTAAACTCATAAAAAGAACTAGAAATTTTTGCTAATCAAAACGAAAATCAAAGAAAATTGACATAAAACATACCGTAAGATTCATTTTCTAATTTTAAGATAAATCAAAATGCCCTCTACAGAAGAGCCAACAGCAACAACACCCAATCCAATTAACCATTCTTGAGAAAACCAACTATAATTAGTCATAATTAAAATTCCTACAAGAATAGCTATTACTATCACTAATGAAGAAATTATTAGATTTTTACTCATTATCAGATTCTCTCTAAGAGTTTTTTCTTTTTCCTGTTGAATTCTTCTTTTGTAATTATTCCAAGCTCATTTAGTTTTGCCAGTCTTTCTAGGATCTCAAGACTGGGCGCACCATATTGAGTACCAAGTTTTATTCGTCCTACAATTGTCTCAAAGAAATTAAAAAACGCATTACTAATTTTCTTGTAAAATTTAGGACTATTTTTTTTAAATTCCAGACCGTGTTCAGAAGTTTTTTCTTTGATTTTTTGAGACCCACTTTTCAAAGATTCCCAATAAGGTTTTGATTTTATGAATTTGGTCCCACTAGAACTAACCTCATTAATTTTTTCAAAAGAGTCTTTTCCAAAATTCTTTGTATGCTCTAGTGCATCCGTATAGTTTTTTTCCAGAGTATTTACAAATTTTTCTTGTTTTTTCTCGATAACTTTTTCATCAGTTTCAGATTTCTTGTTTTCAGTTTCCATATATTCTCAATATCTACAATAACCGTGCAAATCGATTATTTTAACATCTTGATTCTTAGGAGATACTAATTTGTCAAGGATATCTTCAGATTATTCAGGCTCAAAAGTTTCATCTTCTTTCATCAAACTTTCCATAATATGGCCATGAGATAGCTTTTGGAATACAAATACAGAATCAGCTATCAAAATTATTGCTATGGTAAGCCCTATTCCAGATATGATAAAGGGGAGAAATGGAAGTTCCACAATATCTGCAATGTAAGGTTGCATGATAGCTATAAGTATCAAAATAAAACCAATAAAGAAAATATTTCTCATTAATCTATGGAGTGGCTTCTCTTCAAGTCGTTGTGTATCTGCTGGAATTAGTTTGGTGGATAAAATATCTGAGATACTTGTAACTAAATTTTCAATTTTACCAAGCATCGCAATTACAGGATAGATGATTAGCAATATGCTAATAATTGTCAAAAGTATTTCAGGTTCAATTGGGAGTGGAATACCAAGTGTAGAAATAATTGTCACTATATCATCATTAAAGTAATCAATGATTGCAAGGATTGCTATTACAACCATCAGATTAATAAAAAATTTTATTCCATGCTTTTTCAAAAGTATATTGAATTGGCTGTTATCATCAGGAGTATTCATCAAATTATTAAAAAATTTTCCAACAATATGAATCGGGTTTAAAATATTCATTGGAATATGACTTGTTTTATCTGCAAGTGTTGGTAATATTTTCAGCAGTAATGGCATGCAAAGCATCGTAGCAAGAGTCACCAACATGGTAACTGGATATAGAGTATCTCTAACTGAACCACTATCAACAGCCTGCTTTGCCATGATAAAGGAAAACTCACCTCTAGGTACCATTACAGAACCTATAGTTGAAGAACTAACAATACCATGACCACCAATTGAAGATCCAAAGAAATTTCCAATGAATTTTCCAACAACAGCCAAAATGATTATGGGCATGGATATCAAGGCAACCTCAGGTATTGCCATAATGTTTACCAGCATTCCAATAGATACGAAAAATATTACGCCAAAAAAGTCTCTTAATGGAAGAATTTTTTTTGTGATGCTTTCAGAATGTTTTGATGATGCAATGATCATTCCCATGATAAATGCTCCAATAGCTGAACTTTGACCAAGAAAATGCGCCAAAACTGCCAACCCAAACCCCAAAGCAAGCGCTGTGATGAACGGGCCTTCGGGAATATCCAATCCATGTATCTTCTCCAAAAGTTTTGGAATTAATTTAATTCCAAGAGCTAGTGCAATAACAAAAAACGTCAAGCTTTGTAAAATCAAAATTCCAACACCCGTTAAATCAAGTGTAGCTCCTTCAGAGGCATTACCTAAAATAACTAAGAGTAAAACTGCTGCAAGATCCTCAACAATTAAAATTGTAATAATAGTATCAAATTCTTTTGTTTTTACTAGCTTAAGATCTCTCATTATTCGTAAAGAGATGGCAGTGCTGCTGATTGACAAAATTCCTGCCAGATAAAGGGATTCTAAATGGGACCATCCAAATGAAAAAGCTCCAATGTACGCCAGAAAAAACATTATTGATAATTCTGTCATTCCAACTGTGATTGCTTTCATTCCAGCCTTTCGTAATTTTTGAAGACTGAATTCTAATCCCACTACAAATAGCAGAATAATTATTCCCAATTCTGCTAAAAGATTGATTAATTCAACATCATCAACAATTCCAAGTCCATATGGTCCTGAAATCATTCCAATTAAGATAAAACCAATAATGGTTGGAAACTTTATTTTTTTCATTATTCCTGCTCCAATCATCCCGCCACCTAGTAGCAATGCTAGCAGTGCAAGGAATTCGGTTACCTCTACTGCCAAGAATCTACTCCATCAAATTTTTTAAAAAAAAGATTCAATGTATTTTCAAATTGCTTATTTAATTTCTTCAGGTGTGTTGGATCTACCGTTAGATTTTCTTGATCAAACCAAGGCTCTGTCAGATACAAATCTCTATTCATTTCAACCTGAATCCAAGGTACAGGTTTGTTTCCATATGTTCTTGTAATATGCCCACCATGAAAGGGATCATTTATTGAAATTTCATTCCTATCAATATCATATGATTCAGAAATACATGAGGCTAACAAATCCATCATTTCTTGAGATGCAGTCTGTCCATCATTATTAGATAAGCAGAATTTTGGTCGTTTATTGTTCTTGGCATCAGGTGAAATTCCAGGGGCAATCGTTGCCATAGAATGACAGTCAAGACATAATTGGAGTTCTAATTCATCTAGACTCTTTTGTATAGAATTGTGATAAGGGAAATAATACAACTCAAGTAACATTGTTCTAAGAGAGTCATCAGGTTCTTTTCTCTCATGATAAATTGGTTTTTTGTAACATGTTGAACTTTTAATTACTCCATCAGGGTTATTTGGGGGCAAATCATCGGGTGCACGATTAAGGTCTACAAATGCTCTTGCAATTTTGGATTTAACTACACGCTGTACTTTATCATTCAAATCATACATTTCAATCACAAAAGGATCAGAATCATCAAAAAGATCTTTATTTGTAATGCAGAGATGTCCGTCAAGTTCAACAGGTTTTCGTATTCCACCATGTGGAATGGATAATAGAATAGGTAATTTTGTTAATTTAATCCCTCGGCTGTCCCATCACGTCGAACTTCTGCAACTCCTTGAAATCCTTCTTGTGTTTGTAGTTTCATCGTAGCGTGAATTGCTCCATGGTAAAAAGAATATCTTTCTTTAATAGAAATCTCATATCCCATTTCTTTGAGAAAGTTAATAATTTCAGTTCTAAATCCCCCGTCTTCTATGCTGATAGTACCTCCAATAGAACAATGAAATCGTGGACGTATAATTGCCTCATCCATTGGTAAATTACCATCAATGATTCGTGAAAGAAATTGTGTGATGGTCGAATAAATTCTTTGACTACCGGGACTTCCCACAACCATCCAGAGTTTTGAATTATTAAAAATCAATGCAGGAGATACTGAAGTCCAAGGAATGGCGTTAGGCCGAATATAGTAAGGATGATTTGGAGTCGTAAACTCAAATGCAGACATATAGTTGTTATACAGAAATCCCATATCCGCTGCTGCAGTTTTGGATCCATATGCTAATTCAACAGATTGTGTTATTCCCACAGCATTTCCGTCATTATCCATAGTTGAAAGATGTGTAGTATCTTCCCCACCAAAATCCGGATCAATCATGGGCAACGTTGCATCCATAGAATTATGGATGGAGTCAGCCATCTGTTTTGCAAAGCTTCTTTGCAAATGCAATTTATCTTGAATTTGATCATATGTATGTCTATTAAATGGACGTTGCACTCTATGCAAGAATGCTTTCCTAAATGTTTCGGCAACAAAATGATACGAGCTAGGCTTTGAGCTACGAAGAAATTTGGAGGGCAAGTGATTGAGCATCATCAATGTTAGAAGTAATGTCCGTCCAGCTGCTGGCGGAGGTAAAGTAGATACTGTAAGATGACGGTATTTCCGGCTAATTGGTTTTCTAATTAGTGGTTCTGGGACGTATGCTAAATCCTCTTCTCGAATTAATCCGTGATTTTTTTTCATATCTTCATCAATTTTTTTAGCAATATTACCCTGGTAGAAAACACGGTATCCGTATTCAGAAATGGCATCAAGAGTTTGAGCAAGATCATCTTGAACAAATCTATCACCGACATCATAGGGAACCAAACCATCTTTTAGGAAATATTTTGCACCAGACTTTGATTTAATTGAAAGAAAGTTTTTCAATTCTCTTTCTTGTAAAGAGTGTTGTAATTGAGTAATTCTGTATCCTTTTTTAGCAATGTGAATTGAAGGTGCAATGATTTTTTGCCATTCCAAAGTACCATAACGCTCATGCAAAAATCCAATCAAAGCAAGAGTGCTAGGTACAGTGGTTGCTTTGTATCCCAGTAGTCTTGTTTTCTTTTTTGTAAAAATTGATGAATGTGCCATGGAAGGGGAACGGCTAGAGCCATCGATCGCAAATGATTTTCCATTAAAATGAATAATTGCCATCGATTGCCCGCCAAGGCCAGATGCCTGAGGCTCACATACACCTAGTGCAATTGCTGTGGCACATGCAGCATCAATTGCATTACCGCCCTTCTTGAGCATTTCAACTCCTGCTTTTGTCGCATCAGGAAATGCTGAAGAAACCATGCCCTTTTTTGCAAAAGAAGATTTTTTGTCTGAAGTTGGTTTAAATGAATTTTCTATTTTTTCTAGTTTCAATTTTGGGTCTCTTCCTTAGATAAAGTGGAAATCAAATTATTCAATTATTTAAGATCTAAAACATGACCATACCTATAAATCTAATTTCGAAAGATCATGTGAATTCAAAAAAATTCAATTTTGAATTTGAATAATCTATCTTTGATGAAAATGGGTATTTTTGGCTAAAAATATTTCACTTCTCCACTATAAGACATAGTAAATCTGAAAAAATCCATCATGGCACAAACAAAAGCACAAAGAAGTGCAGCAGCTGTAAAAGCAGCAAGAACTAGAAAAAGAAATGCAAAGCTAAAAGCAGAAGGTATAGCTAAAACAGCTTCGAAAAGAAGGCGAACTGTAGCAGCAAAGAAAAAACCTACTGCTGCACCAAAAAAACGTAGTGCACCAAAGAGAAAAACTGCAGCTAAAAAAGCAGCTCCAAAGAGAAAAGTAGCAGCTAAACGCAGAGCAGCTCCAAAAAGAAAGACCACTACAAAATCCAAAGGAAGAAAACGATAATCAAACATCAATTCTGTTCTAGATTAATCAAAACTAGAATAGGACTTTAACATGGAATCTTTTTTCCATTTTTCCTTTTTTTAAATCACTGTGAAAGAAAATGAAGAAAGCCGACTTTAGATTATTGTGTATTTGTGGCTTTTTTCTGTGACCACTCTTGCTCGTTTATTCCATGGCATTTACAGTCAGCAGATTTTCCTTTACAATTTTTTTGGTGGAGTGGTTTATCACATTTATTACAATCAGGATCCCTCCAGCTTGCTTGATTTCCACAGTTTGCACATCTCATTTTATTTATCAAGGTAGTTTTTTCTTAACGTTCTATTAAACAAATCTCCATATGACTAAATTTAAGACGAAATCAAATAAATTTTAAAAACCATAGTATCATTACAACTAAATCAAATTAGATAATTGAAAAAAGGTTATGAAATTTTAAACAGATCTTTAGCATTTTTATACATGAAATTATCTCGAAATGGTTTTTTGATGTTAAGTTTTGCCACAAAATTCAGATACGAATCCATTGTACTGATTGGCCAGTCTGTACCATATAGGAGATATCTTGGCTCACCTGCATAGTTGATTAACTCTGCAACTTTATCCTTCATCATTTTTTCAAAGAAATGATCAAAAGAGCCAACAACCAATCCCGAAACATCTGCATAGACATTTTTATTTTTATATATTACTTCTTGAGCATCCTGTATCCAAGGATTACCCAAATGACACATCACCATCTTTAGTTCAGGGTTATCAACTGCAACATCATCTAAATTTAGTGGTCTGGAATATCTCAATTTTCCTTTTTCAGAATATGTGTCTCCTGTGTGGAACATTACTGGAATGCCAAACTCTATGCATGTGTCATAGACTTTTTGATATCTTTCATCATATGGGTAATAGTGTTCATAGCCTGAGTAAATTTTCATGGCTTTTATTTTCCCATCTTTAATCAATTTCTTGTATTTTCTAAGATCATCATCAGTGTGATTATCAATGGTAAAACCAGCCGCTACGCCCAAGTTGTCATATTTTTTTATTGCTTCAATTATTTGTTCAGTAGATGGTCTTTGGGCATTAACCTTGTATGATGAAAGTATGATTGCATAATCTACATTGTTACTTGTCATTTCAGTTTGAAGCATTTCCAATCTGTCTTCTAATAATGAAATGTTTTGAGTTAGTTCGTATTGGTTTACATGAACATGACAATCAATTATCATAATTTTTCGTTAAAATTAGGATTTTTCCATTCAATAAAAGTTGCATAGTTTAGTGAAAGGGGATCATTCATGTAATTTGGCAAAATTTTGATGAATCTGAATTTATTTCTAATCTGAAACAACAGTACAGGTTCTTTAATTTCATGTTTTTTTACTTTTTGCACGTATTCTATAGGAGACATTTGTTTTGCATATTTACTGTAATTTGTCAATCTTCCCCCCGCTACAATTCTTCTCAAATTTAGTTTGATTGCCAGTTGTTTTCGTGCATCATATAATTTCGTGGCCACCCCCAATCTTCTATAATCAGGATGAGAAGATACATCTGCACCATACAATGTATCCCCTTTTGGATCATGGTTTTTGAAAAAACTATCACCGCATGCAGATTTCCATGTATGCTCTTTATACTCAGGAGTCAGAGTAATTATTAGACTACTGCAAGAACCAATAATTTTATTTTTGTATTCAGCTATAAACTGCCCCTCTGGAAAAACTTTGATGTGGGATTTCAATTGTGTGGGTTTCCAATAAACTCCTTCTGAAGCCATGACTGGAAAAGAAGCTTTTTGCAATTCAACCACTTCGGGAATATCACTCAAAACCATATTTCTAATTACAACACTACTGCGTTTTGATGGAATTGACATTTTACATTTACTTCCTTTTTTCAATTAATACATTACTGAATTCAATTTTCTAAAAAATAATTTTTTGCAAATACCCAACGTGTTTTTTCTATTCATTTAATCACAGAACGCAGGTTTCATCTTTTTCTTTTTTCTTTGATCTTTTTCTTTAAATGAAGTTTTTAACGAATCATAATATTCTGGATATAGATGTTCAAAACGTTGTTCTACCCCATCTTGTTGTGCATCATAGTTTGAAAATTCCATATTCATCACTAGACATCACTATGCCAAACAGAGTCTTTGATTTTACAAGTCTCTGAACAATATTCTGAGATTTTTTCTAATTTGCCACCACAGTAATTACAATGGATTGATGCATCATAGATTTTTTTATCTTCTTTTGGTTCTTGATAGTGTAACATTTGAGACATTTATGGAATTATTGTTTAAAAAACAATATAGAGTTGATTTCATTTTAAATGAAGTCAACTCTTAAGATGAATATTAGTTCTAATTTTTGGATAAGACTTATTCTATTCTAGAACTTGTTCAAGAATTGTAATTTGGATATTTGCAACATTATTTGCATGAAGCTGTGTCACATATGTCCTACACACATTTTCAGGAATGTCTTTGTTAGTTCCTACTTGGATAGATTCTATTGCAGATTTGACTAGGACTTTGGCTTTGTCTATTTTTTTATCACCTGCACACACATTAAATTTTACATCATACTTTCCTTCACCTATTTTTGTAGTAGATAGAATCTTTACGCTAGGCTCATAGGATAGTTTGGGCTTTGATTGAATCGCATTGTTTTCAAATTCAATAAATTTTGCATTTAATTGTTCAATTCTATCCCCACCCTGATAATTCCAGATAGGATCTTGGTAGAGTTTAACACATATGCTAATGTAATTTACATGCTGATATTTTGCAACAAATTGTGCTTTTCCGATGTTTTTGTATGATTGGTACAATGTTGAGCATTGATTAATTCGAGGTTTTGTTACACTGATTTCATTTGAAGTAATTGTAGGATCAAGAACATTATTTTTTTCTTGCTCATCTAAAAATAAAATTTTGTTATTAATTAAATATCTAAGCGATTCCAAATATTCTTTTTCAGAAATCTTGTCTTGACCATACCATAGAGCAGTATTTTTAATCCATCCAGGAACAAGTGATTCAGCAAAAGTAAAAGACACTCCCAGAGTTAAGAGTATCAATAAAGGAATTGTAAGTAATAATTTTTTCATCATAATTTTAATGATTCAAAGTTAAATAAACATAATCCAAGAATTATTGTCCTGTCGCAACAGAATAGGTTACGGTGAATGGTGTTTCATTCATGGTATGAAGTGCCAAAGCATTTGCAGTAACCTGCCAAGTTCCCATCGAAGTATCCCTATCAATAAAGCTCAACGCATAGATAGTCTTTCCATCAGGGGACCATGTAGCTTGTCCACTAGTTTTTACTCCTGGCTGTAAGGGGCCATGAAGTGCAACCAGTTGAACATTTTCAGATGCTGAGAAGCCCACAGTTCCAAAGTATGCTGGAATACGTGGAGGTAAAATTATTGATAACTGGTGACCTTCATGTCCAATACCAGGATCTTGTGATGAGGTAATGGTTTCACTTTTTACAGTATCAGAAAGTGTTCGTTCTCGATATGCTACAGTGTAAGATATTGAAAATGGATCTTCATTCATTGTATGCACAGCTAATGCATTTCCTGCAAAGTGCCAAGTGCCTGCCATGTTATTTACTGGAACAAAAGTCAAAGCATATTTTGTTTCACCATCAGGAGTCCAAATTGCTTGTCCTCTATCTTCTCCAGGCTTTAGTGGTCCGTGAAGAACAACTAACTGTACATCTTCAGATGCAGAATATGTCAACATTCCACGATAAACTTTCTCAGAAGGAGGTAGAATTATAGCAAGTTGATGACCTTCATGTCCAATACCAGGATCTTGTGATGAGGTAACAGTTCCAGTCTTTATTGTTCTTGGAGGCAATGTTAATTCCTCATATCTTGATTTTTCAGCCATTGCTTTGTCTGCAAGCTTCTGTTTTTCAGATTCTTTTTTTTCTGTTTTAACTTGTTCTTTCTTTACTTCAGGTGTTGTTTCTTTCTTTACTGGTTCTTTCTTTACTTCTTTCTTTACTTCTTTCTTTACTTCTTTCTTTACTTCTTTCTTTACTTCTTTCTTTACTTCTTTCTTTTCTTCTTTCTGTTTTGCTTCTTCTTTAACTTCAGAACATAATTTATCACCACATACAATTCCCTTAGTAGCAGAGCCATATTGCGAAGTTGGAACTCCTTGTCCCTTTAATGCTTCAGATGATTGAACTAAATTCAAAGGTCCTGCCATTGCACCAAGTAATAATACTGAAATAGTGAAAAATGCAGTAAAAGATAATTTATTATTCAACACATAATTTCTCCTCATAATATTATTTAAAGGATTTAAGAAAATATATCACCGATTTAATACTCGTAATTTTTAATGCGTCTTTGATAAAAAAAGAAAAAATTATTTTGTAAGTACTAAAGAGTAGCTTACAGTGAATGGTGTTTCATTCATGGTATGAAGTGCCAAAGCATTACCTGAAAACATTGTTGAACCAGCTGCATTAGATGGAACTAATACCAATCCATAGTATGTTTCACCATCAGGAGTCCAATAAGGCATAGTAGTTAGGTCACTTTTGCTCATTGGTCCAATCAGGGTTACAATTTGCACAGGCTCTGAGGCATCATATGTTAGATGACCAGAGAATGTTTTGCCATTACTTGGTCCCAATATTACTGCAAGCTGGTGGGTCTCGTGTCCAATACCCGGATCCTGTTGTGATGTTAGAGTTCCTCTAATTACTTTTTCACTTGCTGGATTTTCAGTATATGTAACAGAGTATGTCACAGTGAATGGTTCAGAATTTTTTGTGTGAAGTGCTACTGCATTTCCTGTAAACTGCCAAACACCTGAAGAAGTTTCTTTGTCAATAAAGGTCAAACCGAACATTTTTTTTCCATCCATGGTCCATGTTGGTTGTCCCTTTGCCATTCCAGCTTTTAGTGGACCGTGTAATGCTACAAGCTGAACATTTTCAGATGCAGTATAGGTTAGATGTCCACGATAAGTTTTTTCGCTGGGTGGAAGAATAATTGCAAGCTGGTGTCCTTCATGACCTTGACCTGGATCTTGGACTGATGTGATAACACCTGTAACTGTTTTTGGAACTTTGAGTGAAGCTGTTTCTTTAGCTTTCTCCATTGTTTCAGCTTTTGCGTCTTTCTTTGGTACTTCTTTAGCTTTTTCAGCAGATTCTGTTTTCTTTTCAGATTTTACCTCTTCTTTCTTTTTTGCCTCAGTTTTTACTTCTGGAGCAGGTTCAGAACAGAGTCTATCACCACAAACCTTCTTTGAGTTAATTGCACTAGCTGAAGTTCCTTTACTTTTTAGAGCATCAGCAGATTCAATTAATCCCATCGGGGTGGCAATTGTACCTGTAAGTAAAACAGCAACTGTGAAAATTGCTAACAGCATTGTTTTAGTCATTAGAATAAATTTTTTTGTTGAGTATTATAAGTATGATCATAATGACTTGAGCTATAATTGAATCAAGTAGACTTTATTTTATCAATCATTGCGATATCAAATTTTCAAGAGAAGCATGGAATTTTTCAAATTGTATAAAAACTATTTACATCTTGAGGAATAAATTAGATTGATCATATTGAAGATGCCTAGTATCATACTTCTGTTATTTTTTATTACATTTATTCCCCCAGTTTTTGGATTTTCAGAAAACTACATGGGTCTTTCAACAAGTTTAGTTACAATTGGTGGGATTACAATTGATGATAATCTAATTGCACCATTCATAGATATTGAAAATATTACCAGTCAGTTTGGAATTGAAGTATCATTTACAGAATTAATTACATATTCAATTGGAATGGTAGTTTATGGTATTTTCATTTGGAATTTCTATAGATTTTTGGCAAGACGTGAAATGATTCCACTAGGTCTTAAAAAATATCAAACAGACGGTAAAAAAGCAACATCAATTATTGCTTATATTTTCAAATATGTCATAGTTTTTCCCCTAGTTGTTTTAGTTTGGTTTGTTGTTTATTCCACATTTTTGTTCTTCATGGCACCAGATATTCCAAAAGAACAGGTTTTTCTAATTGTGATATCGCTTGTAGTAACAGTAAGAATTTCAGCTTATTACAAAGAAGATCTTGCAAAAGATTTTGCAAAATTAATCCCATTTGCATTATTAGGTATTTTTCTTACAAGTAACATTTTCTTCACACCAAAGGACATAATAGAAAGAGCATACGACTTTATTCCATTTTTGGGCAAAATTATAGGATTTGTAATATATGCAATATTAGTTGAAGCGATATTACGAATCTTATTCTTAATAAAAAGAAAAATCATGCCATCAGTTGATGAAAAGCTAGAAGAAAAAATTGAAGAGCAAATTAATGAAAAAATCAAAGTACATGTAGAAAAAATTGAAGAAAAGCACGAGGATCTTGAAAAGAAGATAGAGAAAGAGACAGACGATATTGAAAAGAAGATAGAGAAAGAGACAGACGATATTGAAAAGAAGATAGAGAAGGAAAATAGTTCAAGTAAAGAAGAAGAAAAGTAATTTTGGAAGGAGGTTTTACCAAATCAGCATATGACCAAAATTTTTGTAGAGAAGAACAATAAATTTCAATACAGTTTTTAGGATCAATTATTTTTTATGAATACGAGATATCCTTTCCACAGTGAGGGCAAGTATTGCTTTTTGCTTCTCTTTTATTTCTTAATTCTTCTGTAAAGGCTGAAGCCATTATTCCAGTTGGAATAGCATAAACAGCAATACCAATTACTGCAACACCAGCTGCAATTAATTTACCCGGTATAGTAACAGGATAGACATCACCGTAACCAATTGTGGTAAGTGTCACAATACCCCACCACATGGATGCAGGAATACTAGAAAAGACATCAGGTTGCGCTGCATGCTCTGCATGATACATCAAACTTGATGCAAAAATCAACACAATGAAGAGAATAAAAAATGCCACTGCCAAATCACCTGCTTTGGATTTAAATACTGTACCAAGAGTTTGCATGGGTCCAGAGTACCTAGATAGTTTGAATAACCTAAACAGTCTCAATAGTCTAATTATTCTAATGAATCTAGTATCTACAACAATAAATGGCAAGAAGAATGGTAATATCGCAGCTAAATCAACTAGCATCATAGGAGAGACAAGCATTCTGGCCAACCCATACTTGGAATTATTATATTTAGGATTTAATTTGTAAACAACTATTCTTCCAATATATTCAACAGTAAAAACAATTACAGAGAAGATCTCAAAAGGAGTGAACAGATACCCGTATTCATCTAATACAGATTCTTCTGTTTCAACAATTACAACCAGGACATTTACTGCAATTAAAGTGATAATGAAAATTTGAAAACACTTTGTAAGTTTATCATTATTTGTTCCCTCTAAAATTTCATATGTTCGTTGAATTATTGTATTAGCCACGTAGCATTCATTCTTTAAATTGTCTAGTTTAAAACAATTCTATCTAATTTTTAAAAATCATTTAAAACCATAATTAAATTCTAATATTATGATAGAGTTACCAATAATGTATTTAAAATAAGGGACTTAGAGCCATTTTTTTCGTTTGAACCACAGCAGCATTATTCCAGTAATAATACCCATAGCAGTTAACATTGCAAAATAACTGTACTCCCATTGTAATTCTGGAACATAAACAAAATTTGTACCATAGATTCCAGCTATGAATGTAATTGGTATGAAAATAGCTGCAATGATTGTTAATGTCTTCATTACTTCATTCATGCGGTTACTAACACTTGAGAGATATGTATCAAGCATACCTCCTATCACATCGCGAAGTCCTTCTATAGTATCCATTACCTGAATAACGTGATTGTAGACATCACGCAAATAAGTTCGAGTATTATCTGAAATGAGAGTTGTAGAATCACGTCCTAGAAAATCAATAATTTCACGAGCAGGCCAAATTGATTTTCTCAAAGATATCATTCGTCGCTTTAATGTTTGAATCGTCTGCATAGTTTCAGCTGTAGGATTATGCATTAATTCATCTTCTAATTCTTCTGTAATATCGCCAATTTTTTCTATAACCAGGAAGTAACTATCAATTATGGCATCAATAATTGCATAGGCAAGATAGTCACTTTTTTGATTCCTAATTGTGCCTGTTTTGTTTCGGATTCGCTTTCTAATTTGATCAAAAAAATCAGCCTCAATTTCTTGAAAAGTTACCACATGATCTTTTGCAATAATTATGGAAATTTGTTCTAATTCAAGTTTTCCTGTTTCATCAATGTAATGAGGCATCTTTAACATCACCATGATGTAGTTATCTGAAACTTCAATTGAAGGTCTCAATTCAGTATTCATAATGTTTGCTTGGTGAAGAGGATGGATTTCAAAACTATTTCCAAATGCTTCAATAATTTTTGGATCATGTATTCCAATAACATTAATCCATGAAACATTTGGTTTGTCCTTGGACTCTAAACAATCTTCAATTTTTACATCATTTTTTTCAATAATTTCCTGACTATCATATTCCATCATATCTATTCTAACATTTTCTACTCTTTGCTCACCAACATGGATTAATGCCCCAGGACTTTGTCCAATGGTATCAACTAATGATACTTTTTGAGTTTTAGTTTTGTTAAGTATGTGGGATATTTTGGTAATATCTTGCAATCCAAAATCTTTTGTTATTTCTTTAACTTTGGATGTTTTACTTGCAACTCCAACAACTATGAATCCAGCAACTATTGAAAAGATTATGCTGATTCCCAATGGAACAAAATTACCCACTACTGCAGCTTCATAGATTGCTTGCACATCAGTTGCAGTTCCTGCTTTTGCTACTAACCCAATAGCCGAATCAAGTAGGAAAAACAAAAATGAAATCAATGCACCAATAATGATTGCAGTCACTACAGTAATTTTTGGGGGAACCTCAATGTTCTGTTCTCCTTTATATGGTGAGATGTATTTTTTGTATCGAATTATCATTAATGCCATAACAGTAATGATGATTGTAGAAATTATCCACCAAGCTACAAGCCATGGCCCTTCTTGAGAATCAATTAACTCCACTCCAGAAATAAGATCTTGAATATTTCCTGTCAAAGGTAATGAAAGAAGGGATGTTGCTATTCCAATTACAATCTGATACAAAAAGGCAAACGTAAAACCATAGACAAGTCGATTAACTATAATCCCAATCTTTTCTCTCATTTTCTGCCCACTAATTTGATTAAAGATCAGTATATTCTAATTGATGTTGGTTTATTTTTTATGACCTCTTTATTTTGATAATAATTAAAGGCCCAACATCATACCGTAGAGTTTTGTTCTAGTCTCCAACAGTTCCTTTCGCAAATCGCTGATATCCAATGCTAATTGTGCTGCCTCCTCTTCACCTGCTGAATCAAGTTGCTTTGAGACTAATACTCCTAAGCTTTTTCTTTTTTCACCTAATTGAAGTTGTAGTTCATCAACGTGTTTCTCAAGAGAAGAAATTTGTGTTGAAATACTTGCATTTTCACTAATACTGACAATTATGGTTTCTGAATCTACTGCATTTATTTTTCCAATGCCAACCTGACATGATTCTGGAATAATTCTATCAATTAGTTTTACATCTACTGAATCAGAATCAGAGTCCATTGTAATTACTGGAACTCGTATAGATTCCATACCTGAACAAGCTTCAAAGACCACGTTGAATCTTTTCAAATCAAGATTACTGGAAACTGGTACTACAACAGATTCAGATACGGATATTAGATTAGTTGTCATTCCAGTAAGGGGTTGTCCAGTTATAGATTTAGGAAAATCAATTTTGGATACTTTAACATTTGGAGGAACATACAAAGCTACTAAATATCTTCTTAATTGATCTTGAACATCATTGAGTTCTTTTTTAAGTGAGATGATGTTGTTAATTGTTTCAGGGTTTGGGTTTTCTTCTGTTTTTGGAAGAGTTTGTTTTAGAGTTTTTATTTGAGATTTCAAATCAGCAACTTGAGATTCTAGGGATGAAATTTTTTCAGAGATTCCACCTTTATTCAATAATTTTGCAGTGATAGATTCAGGATTTGCAGCTTTGATTAGAACAGATGTAGTATAACAAGAGTTTGCATTAATCATACTTCCAAGTTTTACTTGTTTAGTTTCACTATCAGATGTCACATAAATTTCAGGTGTGCGAATTACTTTATCATTAGCACATGCATCAAAAATAAAAGCATATCCAGAAATGCTAGTTGAAGCAGCAGATGTTTTAGAAGGAGACAACTGTTTTACAGTAAATAGTTTGTTTATTGTTCCAGCAGCCTGGCCTTTTGCGACTTTTTTTGTTTTAATTTCTTCTAGATTTTGGTCTGTGAGTTTTTTAGCCCATCCCATTTGAGATAATTTCTCAGCAGATTCAGGTTTTACACAAGATACATTTCCTGAAGATGCTTTTGTTATCTTTACTAATCCTTCAGCACAGATTATTTGTTCAGCAGTAAAATCTAGTTTCATTTGTTGTTTTGGAGGAATGACATCAGCAAAGGATTGAGATGCTAAAGGACTTGAAAACAATATAACAACTATTGAGAATACTAGCAAATTTGAAAATTTCATAAACTCCCTAAGACTTTCTAGTATATAATACCAATAATTTTTGAACTGATACTAAAGGAAATCAATTAGAATTTTTAGGATCAATTCCCAGATATTTTAGGAATTTATTAGCTTCTGATAGAGAGTGTTTTTTTATTTTTACACGGTCTTCTTTGCTGATTGATTTGGATACTAAGTGAAGCATCTCATCCATAAGCCTAATTCCACCTTGCGCACCTTTTCTTAATCCTAATTGATACAATATAGGAAGATTTGCCATATTGGATGGTACTTTGAGGTTGATTTCAGGAAGATTTGGGTTTTTTTTATCAGGAAATTCAATGTCAATGAATTTGTCAACTACTTTTGAAAGAACACCATCAAGATTCTCGCTTAAATTACGCTCTAGTTTTGTATTCTTTTCTTTTCTTGCCATCATGATAATTCGCTTAATTTTTAGAAGGGCTTGATTAGATTCTACTGAATCAAAATCCTTGATTGTAAGATCCACACCATAATCTTTCATAAATGCAGAAATGATAAAAGATAATGTCTCTTTTCTACATGAAGATTTTGTGGTTCCAAATGGACAATTATCACAATTTGTAGTAAAGTATCTAATTCCACGTTGACCAAAACTAGATAAAACAATTTTTTCCTGATCACGTAATTTAGAAATTATTCTCGATACAAGACCTTCATCAATCATTAAAGCTTGAGAAATTTCCTGATTAGAATATGATCCCTCATCAATCAATGCAAGAATTTCTTTCTCCAATTCACCTGGAGAACGTCTTGATGCTTCTTCAATGGCATCAGCTAAATAATGAGATACAAGTTTATCGCCAAGTTGATGTTTTATTGCAAATACAGTTCCATCAAATTCTGCATCTAATCCAGATAGTGTTTCAGTTTTTAATATTTTAATTAAAATCTTTTTTAAATTTTTAATTTTAAATTCTTTTAGAAGTTTTGATAAGGAGTCAATTGTAATTTTAGTATTCCCAGTTACAAATTGATTGTATAATGCCCATCTAACTTTTCTTTCATCACCACGCTCAATCAAACGAAGTAAACTACAAAAATCATCTATTTCATCCCATTTAATTTCTGAAATTTCATCATCAGAATTTTTAATCATAAGTGTCTTATCAAGATTCTTTAAGAATTCTTCAAAAAGTTTTTTTGTTTGGGTTTTTGTTGTTTTAGTTTGCTTAATTTTGATGCTCTTAGGAATTGCGTCAAATAGAATGTCTTTTGAAAGGGATGAATCAGTTCGAAATGGTTTTGTTTCATATTTTAAAAATTCAAAAAACTCTAACGTCTTATTTGTGATAGAAATTGGCTGAAAAATTTTTAATCCCAAAAGTACTGAATTTGAAAGCCCCACACTATCGTAAAATTATTTGATTATTTATGCTTATGAAGTCAACTACATGACTAATTCTTAAAGGAAAATAGCTAGATCAAGATCACCTAAATAATATCAAAAATTGACTTCTTTAATAGAAAATCAAAATAAATTATCTTATAGCAAAAAATCAATTTTCAAATCACTGTATTCAGAATTGTAAGATAGTATTTGATTGGTTCAGGAAAAATTTTGAAAATCCAAAAAGAGTATGGGGCAATGGTTCGTAAGAAAAGGAGGAAACTCTTCAATGGTGACGATGATGAATAATCCTAAAATTAGAGTAGGAAATGCATATCATTATGGCATTATTATCACCTGAGGACATCAAAAAATTAGATAACGCATGTGATGAGTTATCAAAGGATGAAAATGTAAGACATGTGGGAGTCATTAATGAGCTTGGAAGATTAGTAGCAGGTGGATTCAAAAAAGGAAAAACTCCACTCATAGAAGAAGAAAAAATTTCCATGACATACATGCAGATGCAATTGGATTTTAAAATGAGAAAAGAGTTAGATGATGTACTAGGGCCAATTGACTATATCGCATCTAGAAGAACAAAGCAACTAATCATTAGTGTTCCAATAGGAGATAATTTAGTACTAATATCAGCAGAACCAAATGCAGATGACAAAAAAATTATCAAAAGAGCTGAAGAATTATTTGATGACATCACAATTACTACAATTTGAGACGGATATTTTTATTACTATAGACACAACTTGATAATAAAGAGAAAATCTTTTTGATATTAAGAGTTATGAAATAGTCACATCATTTACTTGAATGATTCCAGTATTTCCGAATCAAATTTAATCGAATTATCTTTTTTCATATTTTTCGAAATGGCAGAAATCAGTTCTCGGATCAACTATAGTCATCCTCTACAAATATCCATGATAATCCCATCACATCCATTGCAGATGTGTTTTGCAGGGACAATATTTCAGGTCGAATTTTTTCTCTTTCTTTTACTGGTGTTTCTACCAGACTTGTTATAGGCTCAGATTGCCCGGGTTTCAAAGTTAGACTTTGCATGTTAAATGATTTGAGAATAGTTATTATTTGACTATGCCCAACAACTTGTGGCATGCCTTCTAATGAACAGGGAACAATCTATGGCAATCTACATGCATACAAAATGTACACTAGACCTACGGCCCAAAGATTGTTTGGAGCTTACTCTTTTAGAAAAAAGCAGGGCACAAAGCATCATGAAAATGTACAAAGAATGTTAGAAATACTTGGACTAAATGGCACACTTACAACATGGGGGATAGCAAAAACACATCTGGATGATTCAAGTGGAATCAGAACAAAGGAAAAAGAATACAGGAGACTTCTTCTTGGAAGAATGGCAAGAGGAAAACACACAATCGGATTATTAGAATCAGGTTTAGTAGTAAAAGACGGAAAGAGTCATGTCAAGGCACCGGCAGATCAATACAGATTATCTCTACACGGAATTTTATATTGTTTAGATGTTTTAGATTTGACAGACAAGCAAATTGATAAAATTGCTGAAAAATATTCAGATGTTCTTCCAATGGTTTTTGGTAAATGGGAATATCTAAAATCAAACATAGGTAACGAGGTTTACAGACTAAAGAATTTGGCTGCAGGGTTATTTATGGACAATATCCAAATTGCAAAGATTTCAAATTTTCCTGTTTATGAATTAATGACATACTTGAATGTAAAATATCAAAATAATTTTGAACAGATAGATGAAGAGGACTTGGCAAACCAAATATCATTTTGGTTTTACACTAATTTGCTTGTACCTGCTAGATTTAGAGCATCATCAAAGCATTCATCACTGGAGATAAAGCAATGGAAGAAAATTATTCAGGAAGATAAAAACATAGCAAAATGGTATTACGAGTTTGTCAATGAAGCCATTAAATTCTATAATACCAGATTTAGCAGATTAAAAAAATTAGAAAAAGTCTAATGCTAAAAATAGAGTCCATTAATTATGTATATTTGAGAACAATTTCTTCAAGCTGCTCAAACGAATATGGCTTATGGATTGTTCCCAGTAGAGACATGCTTTTTGCCTTCAAGTGTTTTTTTTCATCCATAGAAAAGGCAGTGATTAATACAACGTTTGCATTAGAATCAAACTGTTTTATTTTAAAAAATGCATCAAAACCATCCATTTTAGGCATCTTTATGTCCATAATAGTCAAGTTTGGAGAAATGTCTTTGTATTTTGATACTGCATCAAGACCATCTTCAGCCGTGACGACATCATACCCCATACTCTTTACCATGTAGGATGTATTTTCTAACAGATCAATATCATCATCTACAAGCAGTATGGTTTTTTTCTGAGACACATATCAGACTTAAAAATCAGCATGATAAAACTTTCGGAAAAATCATTCATAGATTAATTCGAGGATAAGGGAAGTGTAATGATAAAGCAGGTTGGATTGTTTTGAACAGTAATAGTACCCTTATGCTGCTCAATGATGTTTTTACATGTGGATAAACCCAAACCAGTTCCCTTTTGCTTTGAGGTAACAAGAGGCTGAAATATGTGAGACAAGACATCTTCAGGAATATCAGGTCCAGAATTTTGAATTTTAATAATAGCAGTTGAATTTTTTTGTTCGACAGTACAGGATATACTGCCAGGATCTTTTCCTATAGCCTGAATTGCATTTAAGAATATGTTGATTAAAACAATCTCTAATTTTTCAACATCAGCGTTTATTTTAAGATCTGATTGCGAAATCTCAAATGAAATATTTTCAGGAATCTCAATAGAATTTTTTGCAGATTGCATCAATTCAGTGATTGAGATTAATTTTACATCTAATGGAGTAACTCGCACATAGTTTAGGACATCATTAATTTGATGCGATATAGTATCAATTGAGCGGTTCATTCGTTCAATGACACCATTTAATTCATCATCATGCTCGGAGTTTTTTTGTAAAATTTCAGCTGAACTTTTAACAGTTGCCAACGGGTTTTTTATGTTATGGGCCATACTTGCTGAAACTTCTCCAATTGCTGCCAGTCTCTCATTTTTTATTCGGACATTTGCTTCGGCCAACTCTTTTTCAGTTTTAATTAATTTTTGTAAATTTTTTGCCATGTCATCAAATGATTTTCCAATGGTGTTGATTTCATCAATTTTCGAAGATTTGGTTTTAATTTTAAAATCACCTTTTGAAATAGAGTCAGCAATAATTGCCAGTTGCTTTAAAGGAGAGGAGACATTGCTTGATATTAAAAATCCACCAATAATTGATGCAATCATGCCTAAAATTGATACGCCAATTATGGAATTGCGTAATCCTACAAATTCATTTACAATTGATGAGCTGTTTTGCTCAATTACAACAAACCAGCCAAATCCCTCAAAAGTTCTATACCCAGTTGATTGTGCATAAGAGATCAAACGAAAGTCATCTATCTCGTCATCTAATTCAAAAAATCCAACATCATTTCCCTTTTGTATGGTTGGGAAAAAGAACACAGGAGAGTTATTCAATGAGATTTCTTGATTTGCAAAAATTTGTGTGCCGTCATTATTTAATAGCAAAACATCCCTGCCAGAAATTGTGAGAAGATCAGTTTCTTGAACAAAATCATTTAGCAATACATCAAGTGTCACTAAAAGTTTTAAAATTCCAATGAAATTTTCATCATCATCAAATATACTGTATGCAAATTCTATGGAATAATTTTGATAGTTTTCATCAAACTTAATTTCCCCGACATATTTTCCTGTCTCTTTTGTTTGCTGCCACCATTCTTCATCACTTTGAGAGTAATCTGATGTCCCAGTTGCTAGTGCAACATTTGCCCCATATGCATTTGTAACAAATAGTTCTTCTACAACCTCATAACCATATTCATCTTGATAGAATTCAATAGTTTCTAAGAGATCTCTTGTCAATGCGACATCGGAAATGCCTCCAATGAAAGGATTATTTTCCGTAAACTCTATTTCTTGCTCCTTTAGTTGCAAGTATGCTTTGATATTTTCAATTCTTTCAAATTCTTTATTTGATTCAGTCAGAGTGGTTCGAATTAATTCAGTCTTTGTTAATTCCTGAAAATCTATTAGCCTGTTTTCTATGTGTCTGTCTAAATTTTGAATTAGATTAAATGCAAATCCTTCATTTCTTGAACCCAACAATTCCTTGCTTTCCTGTACTGTTAAATCAAATGAAACCATTCCCGTTATTGTGAAAGTAAGCGATATTGCAAACATTACTGCAATTATTAGCAAGGAGATTTTCAAGAGATTAACTAGCCAGGATCAATTTGATATTAATTTAAACATCACTAATTTATTCAAAAAAAGGCACGCCACAGTAATTCCGCTATAGACAAATAGATTTTTGACTTTACTAATACATGGAAAAATAAATAGTTCAAATTAGGGCCGCATCCAAGTATGATTACCAAACTGGTGGATCTAGGCACGCCACAGTCCAAAATCTTTGGATAAATAACAATAATTTTGCAGGTTTTTGGGTTGGCTTGTTTGAAGGGTAAAGGCATTGTTTTAGGATTAATGTTAATTTCATCTATCATCATGCCAAATCTTTTGGCTGAAGCATTTGGGGAAAAGCCCACCATTACTGAAATTAGATGCAAAAATCATCTGTCCAACTATATCAAACTTGGAGAAGTTATGTACAAAGAGAGGTACAAAAATAACAGAATTGTAGATAGTTGCATACAATTATTCAAAGATTCAAATTCTGAACTTTACTTTAATCCATCAATCATCAAAGTTTCTCAAAACAATAACATGTCGTTTGAACTGACATATAACAAGGCAATTGGGGAAAAATACCATCTTTTAAAATATCATGTTTGCAATGATGAGGAAAAATCAAAAAATAAAATATTGTTCCAATCAAATTCTGAAAAATCTTTAATCGTATTGCCAAAAAAACTATTATCAAAACAATGCGCTGACTTTTGGACAGAAATTTCATCGGGAAATGTTGATTCAATAAAATTATCTTGGGATAGTGGAAAGGAAAAATCACTCAAAGTCAGAAAAACATTCCAATGATACCATTCCAATATCGGAAACCAATGTTATATAGTATATGGCATGCCACAACACGAAGGTAATTGTCATATAACAAAATTTACCAAACAAATACATGCGTTCTTTGAGAGAAACAAGTGTTATCAAAAATCGTTACAGGGATGAGAAACCCATCCCCAACATTTCTCAGTACCAGTCCATAAATTCAAAGGATGACGTTATTCTCTCAAAGAGCATTTTTTATGCTTGCAACAGGTGTGATGGAGCGCTTGTTCCAATATCGGTATGCATCTTTTGTAGAAGACCATCCTTGCGCAGTTGCACAAATTGTAATATGATCATCGATACAAGATACCACGAATCATGTAAGATATTGATAACATTTGGAAATATGGTTTCCAAAAAAAGTGTTGATTAAATTTTTGAAAAAATAGAACATAAAATAAATTACTGTCGCCTACTGTAAAGAATAGTGAACATCACAAAATAGAACTGTTCCATTAGGCAACGTCTTGGCAGTAATGCAATGACCATCTTCTAATCCCTTACCACATACATAACACTCTATTTTAGAGACAGATGTTTGTGATTTTGATAGACTTTGCACATTTTGCATCATAGTCTGATTTACCCCCTGCATGGTAATTTTGATACGATCAAATATGATATAAAGGTACCGTACCATACGGTAATGTAATCATGCCTGAGAAATGAATAATTTTAAACAAAAATTACGACATCAAAACCCACTCATCAATTTAAATAATAAAGAACTGAGATTTTGTTTATGGGTGGACACCTTTGGAAATGCTCAAGCAAAAGTAATACCCCTAGATTTATCTGAAAACCAATTTCAAATTTACAATAAAATTTCAAGAAACTATTCACATTCATTTCTCTTTGAGTCATTGACAGGGCCAGAAGTTTTAGCTGAAACATCAGTGATGGGATTTGATCCTAAAATTATCCTCAAAGGGTATTCAGACAAGGTAGAAATAACTTCAGATGACAATACCAAAACCATTAAGACTACGGATCCATTCTCAGAGCTAAAAAAACTCTTAGGAAAATCAGATGATCAAAGTTATCGTTATTTAGGCGGAGCAGTAGGGGTGGTAAACTATGATGCAATAAGATTAGTGGAAGACATTGCAGATTCACACAACTCAAAACAACCACTAATGGAGTTTGGAATTTATGATGATGGTATACTCTATGATAATGTACACAAGAAATTATTCTATTTTTATCATGATGAAAACAGATTTGATAAATTAATTATGAATGATGATACGTTTGGTGAATTTCATTCAAGTGAAGTTACACCCAATATGGACAAGGCAAAGTTTTCAGAGATTGTCAACAAGGCAAAAAAATACATTCATGATGGGGACATATTTCAGGTAGTTCTATCTAGGAAATTTGCATTTAAGAATAAAGGAGACAATTTAACACTATACAAAACTTTACGAAATCTAAATCCTTCACCATACATGTATCATTTAAAACAAGGAACAAAAACAATAATTGGCGCATCACCTGAAATGTTAGTTCGAATTACAAATGATAAAGTAGAAACGTTCCCAATAGCAGGAACAAGAAAAATTACTGATGATGATGAAGAAAACAAACGATTAGCAGAAGAATTGATTCATGATGAAAAAGAATTGGCAGAGCATACCATGCTAGTTGATTTAGGTAGAAATGATATAGGCAGAGTTTGCAAGTATGGAAGTGTTCATCCAGAATCATTAATGCAAATAAAACGATTCAGTCATGTACAGCACATTGTAAGTCACGTAGTTGGGAATTTAGCGCCTGAAAACGACATGTTTGATGCGTTTCAGGCAGTTTTTCCTGCAGGGACAGTGTCAGGAGCTCCCAAGGTTCGTGCAATGCAGATTATTGATGAATTAGAGACAGAAGCCAGAGGACCATATGCTGGTGCTATAGGATATTTCTCATACAATGGCTGCTGTGATTTTGCAATTGCAATTAGAAGCATATTCATTGACGATGATGACGGATTCGTCCAATCTGGTGCAGGGATTGTTTCAGATTCAATTGCAGAAAATGAATTCAAAGAAACAGAACACAAAGCTGGAGCGATGCTGCAAGCGTTAAAGGAGGCATCTAAATGAAATTTCTAATTATTGACAATTATGATTCATTTGTGTACAATATTGCACAGTACCTAGGAGAGTTGGGAGTAGAAAGCACTGTAATTAGAAACGACAAAATTACTTTGGAGCAGATAAAACAAAACAACTATGATGGAATAATAATTTCTCCAGGGCCTGGAACTCCTGAGGATAAAAAATATTTTGGAATTTGCTCAGATGTAATCAAAGAGATTGGACCTACAACACCAATTCTAGGAGTATGTCTAGGACACCAAGGAATTATTCATGCTTTTGGGGGCAAAGTAACTAATGCAGGATGTGTTCGACATGGAAAGACAAGTCCGGTAAAGCATACAAATTCAGAGTTATTCCAAAATGTAAAGAATCCATTTAGAGCAACAAGATATCATAGTTTAGTTGGAGATAAAACAATAATTCCAGATACTTTACAAGTTACAGCAACAGCTAATGATGATGGAGAAGTGATGGGAATCAGCCATAAAAAATATCTCATTCAAGGCGTCCAATTTCATCCCGAATCCATAATGACTGAGGATGGAAAAAAGATCCTGGAGAATTTCATAAATCAGGTAAAGGAGAGAAAGTCAGGCTCAAAATGAGCCAGGAGGAATATCATGACAGAATTACTTTCTGACAGAGAAAAACTTGTTTCAGTGTATGGATTTACAAAATACTATTCAGATGAAAACATCCCAGATGATTTTATTCATATGCTAGTAGAGCAGTGCGTTAAAAAAAATACAAAGTTAGATTCATTTGAATTAAAAAAAGAGGTTGAGGGACTAGATAATTTTTTGACATTTACAATAGAGTCTACAATGCAAAATATTGAAAAAACAATTCTATACAAAAGGGTAATTTCTGATAATCCAAAGCCTTACACTGTCGGTGAATATCTAAAAGAAAATCCTAAAGAAGCTTTGATCTTTGTTTATTCTGTTGGAAAGGGAATAGAGGACTCCTCCAAAGAAAACAACATCCCATTTGATTTTGAAAATTATATGAAAAAGTTTGATGACTGGGTATTTTATGAAAGCTTTTCAGAAAAAGAGTTTGAAAATATTCCCAAAGACACACAAGATTTCTTAGATACAGTTATTGAAGAAATAAAGAGAAAGCCAAAATCAGGAGAAAGGAAATGATCTCAGAGATTATAGCAAAACTGCAGCAAAAGACAGATCTGAATTATGAGGAAATGAACACAATCATGACGGAAATACTATCAGGAAAAACAAATGATGAGCAGAACATGGACTTTCTATCAAATCTTGCACAAAAAGGAGAGACTGATGATGAGTTATTAGCTATGTTAGACAAAATGCAAGAGTACTCACTCAAAGTAGATACAAAAAACAAAGGAACCATTATTGATATGTGCGGAACTGGAGGAGACAAGCTTCAAACATTCAATGTCTCAACTACAGCGTCATTTGTAGTAGCAGCTGCAGGTGGAATTGTTGCAAAGCATGGGAATCGTTCAAGTTCAGGAGTTTCAGGCAGTGCAGATATTTTTGAGTATTTTGGGTATGATTTGAGTCTAGAGCCTGCACAAATTTCAGAGATTTTGCTAAAGCATAACATCTGCTTTATGTTTGCACAAAAATTTCACCCTGCAATGAAACATGTCTCAAATGCAAGAAAACAGTTAGGAAAAAGAACCGCATTTAATTTGCTAGGTCCACTCTCAAATCCGGCTGGAGTAAAAAATCAACTCGTAGGAGTTTTTTCAACAGAGTTTCTTGATAGATTACCTGTAATTCTAAAAAGAAAAGGTGCTGAAAACATTATGACAGTACGCTCAGATGATGGGATGGATGAATTTTCCACAAGTGCAGTAAATCGCGTATGCATTTTGAGGGATGACAAAGTGCTGATGAATGCAATTGATCCTGAAGTGATAGGACTGCATAAATCAAAACTGAAAGATATTCAAATTAAAACTAGAGGTGATGCATTAAAATCATTTGTAGGAGTTCTAAATAATACTGCAAATCAAGCCATGATTGAGACAACAGCACTTAATGCTGCAGGAGGATTAATTGTTGCAAACATTGCAGATAATTTTGAGGAAGGAGTAGAGATTGCATTAAACACAATTAAAGATGGGAAAGCATTTTCACTATTAGAGAAATTTGTTAAAGATACAGGAGATATTTCAAAATTAAAGGAGATGATATAATGGCAGAAAATATTCTCAGAAAACTTGTAAACAATTCACAAATGGCAATAGATGATGGAACGTATGATATTGATGCAGATTTGCAAAAATCAAATAAAGACTTTGTACAAATAATTAAGACAAATCAGCATGCGACACTTTTAACAGAGATAAAATTTGCATCGCCCTCACTTGGGAAGATTAGGACAACATCAGATCCTGTAAGCATTGCAAATAAAATGATTGCAGGAGGTGCAAAGGCATTATCAATTTTGACACAGCCACATCTGTTTAATGGGTCACCGGAATTTTTTATGAAGGTAAGGCAAACAGTGGATGTCCCGCTATTGATGAAAGATATCATGATTGACAAGGTTCAGATTGATGCGGCAAAGAAGATAGGGGCGGACTATATGCTTGTAATTCAGTCTCTATTTGATCAAAAATTCCTCAAAGACATTGATGATTTTATCAGTTACGGGCACAAACAAGGACTGGAAATTCTACTGGAGGTTCACACAAAAGAGGAATTTGAAAATGCCCTAAATACAGAGGCAGATATCATTGGAATCAATAACAGGAATCTAGATACACTGGAAATTGATCTGAAAACAACTGAAAGAGTACTAGAAGGGCATGATAAATCAAGAATAATTCTATCAGAGAGCGGAATTGAGACTCCAGATGATATCAATTATCTAAGAAAAATTGGTGCAGATGCATTTCTGATTGGCTCTAGCATAATGAAAAGCGATAACATTCAAGAACAGGTAAAAAAATTGGTGAATGCATATTGAAATATCCTAAAAATGGCAGATTTGGAGAGTTTGGTGGAAAATACATTCCCGAAACACTTGTTCCTGCCATTGAAGAATTAGAAGAGAACTATCTAAAGTTCAAAAATGATAAAAATTTCAAAAAAGAATTAGACTATTATCTTAAAGTGTATGCAGGACGACCTACCCCATTATACTATGCAAAGAATTTATCAGAGAAACTAGGTGGTGCTAAAATCTATCTAAAGCGAGAAGACCTACTACATGGAGGAGCCCACAAAATCAACAATACATTGGGACAAGCATTATTGGCAAAAAAAATGAACAAAAAAAGAATCATTGCAGAAACAGGGGCAGGACAACACGGAGTTGCAACAGCAATGGCATGCGCAGCTCTTGGTATGAAAGCCGAAGTCTACATGGGATACAAAGATACGATTAGGCAAAAGCTAAATGTCTTTAGAATGGATTTACTTGGGGCAAAGGTGCATCCTGTAAAGTCAGGTTCAAAGACACTCAAGGATGCAATTAATGAGGCAATTAGAGATTGGATTACAAATGTAGAGACGACATACTATCTTCTTGGCTCAGCTGTTGGCCCACATCCTTATCCGGTTATGGTAAGGGATTTTCAAAGTGTGATAGGGGAAGAGATCAAAGTACAAATGAAAAAAATAAACAACAAAGCACCAGATAGTGTAATTGCGTGTGTTGGAGGAGGCTCTAATGCAATAGGCACATTTTATCCACTAGTGGACACTAATGCAGAAATTATCGGAGTAGAGGCTGCAGGTCAAGGATTAAAATCAAAGATGCATTCTGCAACACTTTCTGCGGGATCCAAAGGAGTTCTACATGGGATGATGACATATCTTCTTCAAGATGACGAAGGACAAATTACTGAAACACACAGTATTTCAGCAGGGTTAGACTATCCAGGTGTTGGTCCTGAGCATTCATACTATAAGGATTCAAAGAGAGTGAAATATCATTCAGCAACAGATGTTGAAGTTATTGATGCATTCCTAATGCTTACAAGAACAGAGGGCATCATTCCGGCCCTTGAATCAGCTCATGCAATTGCAGAGGCAATCAAAGTAGCAAGGAAAGGAAAGAAATCAGAATCAATTGTAGTAACACTTTCTGGAAGAGGAGACAAAGACGTAGAAGAAGTACAAAATTATCTGAATAAAAATGTCAAAGATTAAAGAAAAATTTGCAGAGTTAGAGAGGAAAAATCAAAAAGCCATGATTTCATACATTATGGCAGGATTTCCAAATGAAAAGGCCACGATTTCAACTGTTAGAGGCCTAGTCAAAGGTGGTGTGGATATTATTGAGTTAGGATTTCCATTTTCAGACCCATTAGCTGATGGCCCCGTAATTCAGAATGCAAGTACCATATCATTAGACAAAGGAACAAAGATTAACAAGTTTTTTTCCCTAGTTAAAAAAATCAGAAAAGAGACAGACATTCCACTAGTATTAATGACATATACGAATATTTTGTATCACAAAGGATACTCAAAATTTATCAAAGATGCAAAAAATGCAGGAATTGATGGATTCATCCTTCCAGATATGTCAGTTGAGGAATCAAAAGAGTATATCGATGCTGCAAAAAATAATGCAGATACAATATTTTTAATCTCTCCAAATACCTCAAAGAAAAGAATAGAAAAGATCTCCAAAGTTTCAACAGGATTTTTGTATCTAGTAGCAGTATTTGGCACCACAGGAATCAAGACAGGAATTAAAAATTATACATTAAAAGCAATAAAGGATGTCAAAAAACAAACAAAGGGAAGAATCCCCATAGGAGTAGGATTCGGGGTTTCAACACCGGAGGACGTAAAAAAATACATCAGTGCAGGGGCAGATGCAGTAATTGTTGGCAGCGCATATCTACAATTGATAGAGAAAACACCTCAAAACAAATTAGAATCAAAGATTGCATCTTTTACAAAAAATCTAAAAAAGAATACCATTCTAAAAAAATAACGATTCCGTCAAAGATATGGTGGTCAAGTTCTCAAACTTTACGGAGGGGGAACTCTATTTCAGTTATGACCACCAAACTAGATAGTCATCAATAATGTATGTCTTAGGAAAAATAAAAAACAACCGTTAAAAATTTCTTAAAGTCGTTTAAAAAATGAATAATTTTTGTACGATTGTATAATTATCTGATAAACGAAAATTTTGATCGTACAATGAACAGAGTTGAGAACAGTCCAACACACAAAACAGCCATTGCCAAAAATCCAAATTCAGGAATAACATAAGATCCCATTACTTTGATTTCTTTGGAATTTGGCTTAATCGGGATAATTAATTTTGAGCCAGAAGATGTCTCTTCTATTTCGACTTCGACCATCTCACCATCCACCCAAGCAGTGTTTGGATTTTCAATTAGTTCAGGTGGCAAAATAAGTGAAATTTGTTCATTTTTTGTCTCTCCAGGAATAGTAAATGTTAGAGAACTTCCTTCAGGATCAATATGAACTGCTTTTGCAAGAGGAGTATCTAAAATGTATTTTACTTCAAAGCCCAAGCCATCATCACTATATCCAGAGGCAACACGTGAAATGGATTGAACACTTCCAGGATTCTTTACCACATGAACGACACCGTTCATCCAAGGGTGAAGGCTACAGTAATAATAAAAATCGCCTAGTTCATCAAATTGTCTTGTGTATGAATCACCTGCTGTGAAAAAACCACTATCAAACAGACCATTTTCTTCCCCGGATTGAGAAACAGACGTTACAGTATGAAATGCAGTGTCAGCATTTTTCCAAGTTACAGAATCACCTGGATAAATTGTGATTATTCCAGTGGTCTCACCAGTTGTTTTTTCAGACCAGAAGAACGGTGCACCAGGATCAGATGCACCTGAAGGAATCTTGATTTCATAGTTAGTCTCCGCAAATGCAAGCGTGCTAGAACTTAGAATAAACACAGACAAAATAGACAAGGCAAAAAATGCGAGTTTCATAATTGAGATACATCAATCTATTATTTCAATCATTATGATCGTCAAAACATACAAAAACCAGATGCTCGTTTCATTAATGTGCAGACAAAGTTTATTTTTGTTACAGGTGGTGTGATGTCTGGTCTTGGAAAAGGCGTTACTACCTCATCTATTGCAAAATTATTACAGTTAGCTGACCAAAAAGTTTCTTGCATAAAGATAGATCCTTATCTGAATTATGATGCAGGTACAATGAATCCAGTAGCTCACGGCGAAGTCTTTGTCACAGAGGATGGAGGAGAATGTGATATGGATATTGGAAATTATGAAAGATTTCTAAATCAAGACATACCAAAAAGTCACAACATTACAACTGCTCAAGTTTATTCATCAGTAATTGAGGCAGAAAGAAAAGGAGAATACCTGGGTGCATGTGTTCAAATCATACCACATGTTACAGATGAGATAAAAAACAGAATCAGAAAGATTGCAGAGGATGAGAAACTAGACTTTTTGATTGTAGAGTGTGGCGGCACAGTAGGAGATATTGAATCATTGCCATTTTTAGAGGCACTCAGACAACTAAGAGTTGAAGAGGGACCACAAGGAGTAATTTTTGCTCATGTCACATTAGCTCCATCATTAGATGTAGTTGGAGAGCAAAAAACAAAACCCACACAACATAGTGTGCAAGAACTGAGAAGAATAGGTATTCAGCCTGACTTTCTAGCAGTTAGATGCACATTACCTCTAGAAGAAAAAACAAAAAAGAAGATTGCGATGTTCACAAATGTAACACCAAAAGATGTTCTATCTTGTCATGATGCAAACTCAATTTTTGAGGTTCCACAGATATTGTATGACCAAGGAATAATGGATTCAATATTTACAAAATTTGGAAAGGTTGGTATGGTCAATGCATCTGCAAATTGGGACAAGTGGAATGAGATTGCTCAAAGCATGGTAAACCACGAAGATCAAAAGGTAAAGATTGCAATGGTTGGAAAGTATGTAACACTTGCAGATAGTTATGTGAGTGTAAATCACGCACTAAAACATGCAGGTGCAAAAATAGGAAAGTCAGTAGACATCAAGTGGATAGACTCTGAATCAATATCTGATTATAGTATTTTGTCTAATTTTGATGGTATTTTAGTTCCGGGAGGATTCGGCACAAGAGGCTCAGAAGGGATAATCAAAACAGCAGACTATGCACGTGAAAAAAATATCCCATATCTAGGAATATGTTTCGGATTTCAGTTAGCAGCAATTGCATTTGGAAGAAATGTACTGAAATTAGAAGATAGTAATTCTACGGAAATCAAACCAGATGCAAAAAACCCAATCGTAGATTTACTTCCAGAACAAAAAGATGTTGCAGATATGGGAGGTTCCCTAAGACTAGGGGCAAATGAAGTAAAAATTAAAGAAAATACAAATGCACATAAAATTTACAATGCAAATTCTATCAACAAGCGTCACAGACACAGATACGAAATTAATAGTAAATACATACCAGAATTTGAAAAAAATGGATTGATATTTTCAGCTGATAGTGATGGCGGGAAAAGAATGGAGATTTTAGAAATACCTTCCCACAAGTTCTATCTAGGGGTTCAATTCCATCCAGAATTCAATAGTAGACCAGGATATCCTGAAGAGTCTTTTTCAGCATTTCTTAAAGCAGCTTCTCAATAATAGATTATTTTAGGCAATTCCAATATTGGGAATTTTGCGTTTTTACTAAATATAGAGTAAAAAAAGCCAACTCAATTCATGAAAAAATGTAAGAACTGTGCCAAAGATTACGAAGTTGGAATCAAAGATTTTTGCTCTGATGAGTGTTTCAAAGAAGACATTGAAAAAAGAGTCAAGGTTGCAACAGAAAATGACGTATCACATACAAGAAAAATATCCAGAGATTATCCGTAGTTATTCTATTTTTGAAATTTCATAAATTTTTTGTCTTGCATCTCGAATTGAGACCTTCTTTTTGACATACCCTTTTTTCAATAAATGGCTTAATGCTAATCGAACAGTTCTGTCTGGTAATAATGTCTTATTTGCAAGATCCTTTTGTGTTAATGCACCCTCATATTCCAATGTCTTTAAGAGTAATTTTGAGCTTGGAGGCATGCTAAGTAGTTCTTCAGCCAAATGAACTTTTTTTGCCAATGCAGAAATTGCAGTGGAATCTTTTTTTAGTCGAATGATTTTTGCAGGTGGAAAAAACTGTGTGCACTCTACTGTTTTGTTCACTTTGAATCTGTCAAGACCATCAAGTACAGCTTCACAGTGTAATCTTGCAGACACATCATCAATTTCAATCAAGCTTTCATTTGATACGATAATGGGCCTTCTAGTTACATCAAGAGAGTTTACTGAGATTATTTCAAATACTTTAGAGTCTTGAAACAAAACTGGGCCTCCAGCAGACATGGAATATGCAGAAGACCCAATAGGAGTGGAAACAATTATGCCATCACTATTGTCGTGCCAAACTTCTTCACCATTGACTCGTAATGTGTGCTCCATAAGCATAGCACTCTTTGATGAAAATACAGCAACGTCATTTAATACAGGATAGACATTTTTTCCATCAATCTTCACACCTAGACGCGGTACTTCTTCAACTGTGTAATTTTGTTTTTTTAAAATTCCAACATATGATGAAAATTCTCTTAGTTCAATTTGTGCCAAAAATCCACTTGCTTCTCCTTCACTAATTCCCAATACGGGCGATGTGGAATCAAAAGTTCTATGAAAATAATTTCGTACTCCCTTGTCACCACCCAATACAATAACACAGTCAGTGGTTTTTCCTTTTGATTTTGTGATTGGAAATGATTTAATTCCGTTCTCATCCAAAATTTTTCTGATTATCTTTGCTGCATTTTCTGCAGTTCCAGAACCATAGATTCCTATTTGCACAGAAGAAACAATCAATTCAGTAGAATAAAAGAATAATGTCTACTCTGGTCACTCAATAACCATGATTTTTTTACGGATTAAAATATCCCAGTCGCCATTGCTGCTTTTGTTCATCAGTGCCAAATGCATTGATAGATTTTTCAAAACATTCAATCCTATCTAACCCAGCATCAAATAACCGCTTACAGTCATTTATTGAGAGCTGTAAATGGTTCTGATCTCGAATGGATGTGACATCTTGATAATTAGAATTACCCATTATCCCAATAATTATTGCAATGATTATCACAATAATTATGATAATGAAATTATTCAGTGGATTTCACCAATTTTCTGGAAACATGTCGAACTTAAGCATGTTGAAATTTAATAATTAAAAATCAAAAACCATCTCTAGTGCATCCACATTTTACATAAACTACCTTGAATTCTCCATCAGATTTCACATTATGAGACATTGGTTTTCTACAGTGTTGACACTCTACGAATCCATGATACTCTTCAACTTTAATCATCTTGTATTTCCAAGATTTTGTTTCTTCATCCCAATATACGGAATTAATTTCAGAGGGATTTTCCATAATTCTGATATAGTTATTTTTCAATATTTGTCTTTGTTGGTTTTCAAAAATTCAAGACGATAGAATAACACAATTGAGAGACTGTAAAACAATAGGCTTAAGTTTAAAAATTTGCTGAGCAAGCATATGGATATTTCTTCAAAAAAATTACCAATAATTTTAATCATAGTTCTTTTAGGAGTTTTGATGTTTCAGATTGTTACAAATAATGCAGATAGAAAGTACATCGATGCAGAAACATGTGAAATTTGGGTTGAAGACTCTTTAACTAAAAAACCAAGATACCTAAATGAGTTTGATCAAAAATGCCTTGATTTTAAAAATTTGAATCCATAAAAATTTTTAACAAAATACAGAGATATTTAGGAAAAAAATTATAGATTTCGGAATTTTATCAAGTTGTAAAAATACACCGCATTGTTTTGAATAATGCCTTTTGAAGGTATTTTTTGCAATCCAATATTTTTCGAATCAAGTGCAGCTTGAGCAGCACCGCCTGCAAATGAGAGTGCCCACAAGAAATCCTTTTCCTTAAGAAGTGTACAAGCAAAGGTAGCACAAAAAATATCTCCAATTCCGGTAGTATCATGAATATTTTTGTTTGGAAGGGTAATAGAGTAGATTTTGTCTTTTACTAAAAGAGATACATCAGTCTTATTGGTCAAGAGTACGTGTTCAATTCCTTTTTTTTGCAGTGCCAACATCATTTCATCATGAGTTCCGTTGACAAGACATTTTCCTTCTTCAGGATTTATCTTGATGGCATTGACTCCAGATAAATCAAGATCAGTATTTTTTAAAATAATGTTGTTTTGAGCATCTTTTTCTCTCAAAAATCCTTGAGGATCAATAAAGAGAAAATTTGAGTCATTTTTAATTTTGTTAAAAACATCATTTGTTATTTCATGATATATCGGACTTACAAGATGACCATCGGCATCCACAGATGAATAATCTATAGCATCACACTCATTTTCAAGTTTGAGGGTTCTGTCTGAACCAGAAATACTGATTGAGAATTTCGTAGTGTTTTTTTCTGATTCTGAATTTATAAAATTTATTTTATTTTCAGTGAGATATTGTTTTGGGAAATCAGAACCAAATTTGGTAAACAAATCGACATCAAATTTGAACTGTTTTGCAGTTATACCACAATAACAAGCTGAGCCCCCAATTTGTTCATAGTTTGACCCATCTAAAGAAATAGTATCAATTGCACAATGTGCAAATACTGCCAATTTCATTTTTTTATTTTTAGAGATATGAGATTTAGTTTTTTGCATTTTTTTTGTTATGGCATTCTTTGCAAATAATCAAACCCTTTTCTACAACTAATTCAACGCCTGACCTAAAGCAGTTATGACAAAGCCCATGCATCACTATCATTAGAAATAACGCGATCTAGAATTAAAACATGGATCAATTTTGTACATAATTTGGGATATTTTCAAGAGTTTTTGATTGTAAAATATTACAAACATTCTCTTAATTGAAAATATCCCCTAGATCTAGAATTGTCTATGAAGAAAGAATCAGATTTTCAAATTAAACAAAATAAAGAATACAATAGGAGTAGGGGATTTGGGTAGCATTATAATTTATTTTATTGTAGGAATGGTAATTTTGACAACATCATCTTTGGCTTTCGGAGCAAGCATCTCAACACCTCTTTCATTCAATTTGATTGGTGCAAGCGATAATGTAGAAGTACCAGCTCCAAGTGTAAACATCACATCAATTGATTTCATTCAAGAGGTTGCAGAAAATGGAGTTATTGAAACAGACGCAATAAATTTTTCAATAGGTAATGAAGATACTGTAAATTCTCATTCGTATGAAGTTTGTCTAGTTATGGAAGGCCCAATTGGTGTCTTCAATCCATCATCAGGAAGTACTCCTGCATGCACGACAACATCATCCATTCCAGCAAACAGTATTGTCACCAATCAGCTAATCTCAACAACAAATGCAACTACAATCAATGATCTGCTCAACATTAGTGTGTCAGTTGAAGAATTGTCATAAATTAAAAATCTAGAAATGGTTTTATAAAAATAAATTATTATTTTAGGTTTATTGGAGTTGACACTTCCCACAAAAATTGACAAAGCTTTGAAATGTTATGTGTCATTTCTGTTGCGTCAGTGCATAGTGAAATATCAGAACTTTCATCCATAAAGTCATGGGCGTTTGTAGAATCAGACATGAACATTTGTTTATTTTCAAAAGCTAAAATTCTCCCATTTGATGGCAGTTTTCCAATCTTTACTTCGGTAGCATTTAGCCGTTTAATGTATGGAATCATTTTTTTCTCATCAGAATTTGTTATTACAAATACCTTACCGCCATTTTGTATTGATAGTTTAATTTTTTCAGGGATATCACTATGATACATTCGAATGATATCTTTGATAGATGTAACAATATAGACAACGCCTTTGGAATGTTCTATCGACATGCCGATACTAGAATAGACATTGTTTAATCCCTGAATCACACGAAATGTTGGAATTGATGTTCCCAAAGGTGCAGCTACCACACTTTCAATTTTTTCTATGATCTCTTTTTTAGATTTATTTATTTTGTCTATCTCTTTTTTCTTTTTATGCAGGACTAGTTCAATAGCATTTTGAGGCTCCGTTGCGATACATAGTTTTGGGCTGGACAGGGTCATTGAAACAAATCCTGAATTTACTAAATCATCAATAATTCTGTAGATTTTGTTTCGGTCAATTTTCATCTCTTTTGCCAATGCACCAGTAGTAGTTGGCCCCACTCTCAGCAAATTCATGTAAATCTGTCCTGCCTGAAAATCCAATCCAAGCATAGAAGAGAATTCCAAGCTCACATCGTTGATATGCTCAATCATTCCCAGTTCATCCTTTTTGAAATTTTTGGGATTTAGATCCTGCTTCTGCATTGATTTTACTAGGGATTTTGTATTAATACCAATCAAGGTGATCAAAATGATCAATCGTGAGCATCTATTCTCAATGTTTAGTAATTCTCAGAATTATCAATCAATTCCCCAATCAGGCATTATTTTTGTCCACAAGAATATAAGTAGGCAAAATTGTTTATTTTCATGCCACTTAAGCGTGCAAGTAGGGGACGTACTAAAGGAGGAAAAGGATCATCGGGTACAGTTCAATGTACAAACTGTGGTCAAACAGTTCCAAAAGACAAAGCAAAAAAAGTTACATCCAAATTAAATTTGGTAGAACATACATTAGCAAAAGAACTACGTGCGCAAGGTGCATACATCGCTTCCCCAACAGTTCTGAAATGGTATTGTATTTCATGTGCAATTCACTTTAAAATTCTAAAAATTAGATCAGAAGACAACAGAAGAAAACGTGGAAAACTTCGTTAGAATTATTCTGAAATATTTTTTGCAGTAAAAATCATTCTTTGAATTAGAGTAACCCCTGCAATGATTACAACAATTGCAATTGCAATATCCATAAAACCAATTATTCCAACAATGGCAATTACCAATAATCTTTCAGCTCTTTCACCAATACCGATTCCTTGAAGCTTTATTCCTATTGCATCAGATTTTGCTCGAGCATAACTTACCAATAATGATAACGTAATTGCAAGTAATACAAGGTAAGGTTCTGCGTAACCACCAACTAAAATTCCTAAAAATATTGCAACTTCGGCAATTTTATCAAACATTGAATCAAGATATGAGCCTTTTTTTGAAGTTTTTCCAGTAACTCTAGCAACCTGACCGTCAACCATATCAAAGAATCCTGAAACAAGTAACAGCAGACCTCCAATTATTAATCCAAATTCAATTCCAAGACCATAAACTATTGCTGAAATTAATGCAATTACCAGACCAACAACAGTCCAAAAATTTGGAGACAAGCCTGTTGATGCAAATCCTTTACCAATTTTTTCAAGTGTTGGTCGAAGTGTTTCTCTTAGATTATTTAGCACGGTATAATCCGGCAAACCTCACTGTTATTAACAGTACGATTTCTAATGAACTATTAATCGAGCGTGAATTATTGACAAAGAAGTACTTTCTTAATTTTCAATATGCTCATATGAGAAAATTTCTAACCCACATACCCGATATCCAGGTTATGGGAATCTACCTTCGTTGATCAATTCTTTGTATATTGCGGATTCAAGACGGGTTTGTTCTGAACCACATTTACTACACATACTTGTTTCATCAGGATCTTCTTTCATTTTCTTCTCACATTCTACACATTTGTGGATACCTTTTTTGAATCCCATATCCAAATTTTTTCTAATCTAGATAATAACTATAGCTGAAACTCTTGATTTTTGAGGAATTTCAAAAAAATGGAATCACTTTATTCCAAAAATAAATGGTTATTCGGCTAATTTCTTAATTTCTTTTTTTAGTTCTTCCATCATGGATTCATCAAATGAGTCCATTACTTGACTGAATAATTCATGCATGAACTACATTGAAATTAATTTACTCATAAGAGAGAGTTTGTTCAGATTAGACAGGACAATACAGTGCTTTTCTCAATATCATAACCAAATAAAATAAAACATTATTGATTTGGGGAAAGATTCATGGCAATCAATGTGGAAATTATTTTTGCTGCAAGTGATGCAGTAGAACCATTGTCATGATAGGGATTCAATTCTACAATGTCTGCTCCAATCACCTTTGTTTCTTGGAGGGAATGAATCATGTCAAACAATTCCCTGGAGGTAATTCCCACTGCCTCAGGATTGCCAACTCCTGGAGCAAAAGCAGGATCAAGAACATCAAGATCAAAACTAGAATAAATTACATCAAAAGTAGATACATAGTCTTTTACCAGTTGCGGTCCTTTTCCATCCCTAATTTCCCTGTCAGAGATTGTTTTGATATTATTTTCTTTAAGAAATTCCAATTCTTCTTTAACAAATGCTCTGGCACCAACATGTAAAATATTATCAGGTCCTCTCTCTTCTACAATACGCCTAAGGTAGGATGCATGACTTAGTTTGATATCAGCAAATTCATCTCGCAAATCATAATGAGCATCAAATACGATGTAGCCTGTTTCTTTTGGAAAACTTGTGTATGTACCAAAAGTAATAGAGTGCTCACCACCTAAAACGAAGAGCTGACGTTGTTTTGCAACAAGTTCAGTCGTAATTTTCTTTACCATATCAATCATTTCAGATGCAACAACAGTGTGTCGAGTATTTCCAAGATCCTCAATGTTCACAGTCTCTAAATTCACTTGAAGATCAGGATGAAATATCTCAATGTTGTTAAATGAATCACGAATTGCATCAGGCCCAAATCTACAACCAGGTTTGTAAGAATGAGTGGAATCAAAAGGAACGCCAAAGATAGTAGCTACAGGTTCAGTGTCGTCATCAGAAGAGGTGATGAGTGGATTCCTGTTCATGTATAAATCAAAAAAACTCATTTTTTACACCATTAGTTGAGGTCTCTTTGAGAGGTATTTTGGCAAATTCAAACCAGTGAAAGGCTTTCCTTTTGTTTGTTCATTTATTTCATTTAGAAAATCATCAAAAGATATTTCGCGTACGTCACCTGTTTTTCTATCACGGATGCTAAGGTTTTGGGAATTTGCTTCTTTTTGACCAATTACCAAAATGTATCGAATCCATTCTTTTTCTGCTTCACGAATTCTTTTACCAATACTTTCATTTCTATCATCAATATCCACACGAATATTATTTACAGCCAATTTTTCACATAATTTTTTACAAAACTCATCGAATTCAGTATTAAGTGGAATGATTCTCACTTGTGTAGGAGCCAGCCATAATGGAAATTGAGGTTTTCTCCCTTCCTTGGAGTCTTTTGCAGCCTTTTCAAGTAGTGCATAAATGATTCGCTCAATTGCACCACTAGGGGAATTGTGTAAAATTATGGGGTGTTGTGGTGAATTTTTCTCATCAATGAATTCAATTCCATATCTATTTCCATTTTCCACATCAATCTGATCTGTAGAGAGCGCAGATGCTTTTCCTAGCCCATCAACAAAATTAAATTCCCATTTTAAAACAAAATAAAAGAATTTTTCTGTCCACATTTCAACTAAGACTGGCTTTCCATGCTTCTTGACTAATTCTTCAACTGCAGTTTTGTTTTCATTGTAAAAATCTTCGGTGAATCTAATTGCCATATCATAATCATTTTCATCAATTCCGAGATTAGTTAATACACTTTGAGACAAATCAAACCTTACCTTAATTTCCTCAACTGCTTGCTCCATATCTTTACAAAAGGCATGGCAATCAGGCATGGTAAATGCTCTAAGACGTCTTAATCCAACAAGCTCGCCGGATTGTTCTCGTCTAAAACTATATCTTGTAAGTTCATACAATTTGTAAGGCAGATTCTTGTAAGACATCTGATATTGATTAGCCATTAGGAATTGTCCAAAACAAGCTGCAAATCTTAAAAATAATTTTTTACCTTCTGAATCAATGTTGTATTGTCGTGCAGGAAATCGATTAAAGTAACTAACCATACTTGGATGCTCAGAATCATACATGATTGGTGTTTCAACTTCATATCCACCATATTCTTTTACTCTATCAGTTACATAACGTTCAATCAGAGATTTTATCAATCGTCCATTAGGATAGAATCGCATGTTACCAGAATCAGAAGCTGGCTCATAATCTGCAATTCCCATTTTTTTCATTAATGCAACATGTGGAGGAGGTTCATCGACATGACGTTGTTTTGCTGATTCATATTTTGCTAATGATTCTAGTTTTTTGTGATTAGTAAAATCAAAATCTCCAATGTTTGACAGTGTTCCATCAGGAGACATTATCTTCCAGATAGATCTGATTTTTGATTCACCCTTTAATGCATCTGAAGTTAGTTCTTCAGTTTGTGTAGATGAATCTTTTGTTACTATTTTGGAGCTCTCAGCCAACGGGTGTCCCTTTACTTGAAGTTTGTAGGATTTAGTCCATCCAAATGGAGAATGAGAAACTTCAAGTTCAGATGCAGATAATTCCATCTCTTTTAGTAAAGAAATTGCAGTAGATGGTTTTGCAAGATTTGAACTAAGATGGGCATAGGGGTATAGCAATAGTTTTTTACAGCCAATTTTTTCCATAGAATTTTTTATTTGAGATATTGCATCTTGGGCTACAGAAGAGTCATCCCCTTCTTCTATTGCAACAAACACAACTACCAGTTCTTCTAATCTTTGAGTTTTAGGATTTTCAATGTCTTCAGCAGATTTGATCTCTTTTTTTGTTGGGGTGTACTCTATGCTGTCACAATGAAGTTGCAATATTCGCATATCTTTAAACGCTAAAGTTTAAGTTTAAAATTCTTGGGGTTTTAGGTTTACGAGGATTCAGCCACCAAATTTAGGAGTAATTTAGACGATATTAGAATACCTAGAGGTTTGAATCATTGAGGTTTTTTCAAAACTTTGTAGTGTAAATCAACTAATTGGTCATACTTTTCTGTTTTAACTAATTCGAGTTCCATCTTGTTTTTAATATTCTCGAACAAAGGAATTCCCTTGCCTAAAATTACAGGAATAGTAGTTGTGATTATTTCATCTACAACACCTAGATTAAGAAACGATGTGATGATTTTGGAACCTCCAACAAGCCAGATATTTTCTCCTGTTCCAGGGAAACCGTCTTTGACAAATTTTTCAAAATCAGACACAAATTGTACATCTTCATTGTTATTCTTACTAGTTCTAGTGAAAACAAATGATTTTTTGTTCTTGTAGGGGTATTCCCCAAACATCAATATTTGATCATACGTAGTTTTTCCCATAATCACAGTATCAATAGACTTGTAAAATGCATCATAACTTGATTCAGAAGATTCTGGAAGCCAATCAACATCACCATCTTCTCTGGCAATATATCCGTCTAAGCTTGATGCAATGTATAACAGAATTTTTGTCATAAGATTATCTAGAGTTTGTGCGTTATAATCGTAGATTCGATTTAGTAAAAACTCGAACTATTTTTTGAGAGAAAGACTCTATTTCTTAGTTTTTTGTGGTTTTGAATGTGCTTTAACCATATGTCTAATTGTTCTATCAGGATTAGTAAACTCCATATCACATATTCTGCAAACTAGGCCAGGTGTTTCAGGCTTTTTTTTGAATATATTCATGAAAACACGATAATCTGTGTCAATATTAACTATGATGTAATCAAAAGAGGGTCTTTTCGTGAAATCAGTATTACAAATGTAATCCTGAAAGACTTGATCTTTTTTGTGGAAAAGTTTGAGAAAAATGTGGAATTAGTATTGACTTGGCGTCATAGAATCATAAAAGATACAACTCATTTAGAATTAGCACCCTAACAAAGTGAATCACAAATGAATGAAACGACACAAACTCAAATCAATTTGGGTGATTACAACAAGCCACAGGAACAAACCAAAGCAGTAGGAATAGGGAAGATTTTAGGTAAAATCATCAACATCAAAGACTTTAGAACCAATAGAGGTAAGCCATCTCCATACACTCCAAAAGAGTCCATAGGAGATGATGGGTTGACAGATTACAATGTCATAGATACTGTAGAAACATTTGATGTGAATAATCAAATGGTGAGTTCATTTTTTGTAACACCTGCAATAGTTAAGCAAATTCAAAGAGTTCCAAACTACCAGTCAGAATTATCTTCTGGAAAGGTATTCGGACCATGTAAGATTGGGCAAAAAAAATCTGCAAAGACTAACGCAAATTATTGGTGTCTTCTTTTCCCAGGAGAAGAGGGCTACTAGTCTTTTTTATTTAAAATTAAAGATCATCCATGTCTAAATATTCAGATATTCATGAATGCCTGAAGTTAAAGGGATTTTTGGTAAAGAACAATCATACAGTATCTTTAATACATTAATCGGCATTAGTCAGTATTGACAAATCAATTATACTGTAATGTATGCCATAAGCTAAAATACCCCAGATTTGAAAAGCAACAAAAATGTGAATGTAAAAATGCCTAAAAATTTATTTCAAAATGCAATTCTTTAAGTTACCTAAAAAATATCAGAATCATAATAATGGCAGGATACCTTGGAAACAAATCAGACATGATAGTCCATGATTTAGCAAATATGATTCCAGATTGCCAAATCTACTATGTAAAAAAAGAGGATAAGACATACTTTGTTCCAGATAGTTTGGAAATAGCAATAAAAGAAAAATTTTCCCCTTGTCAACATTGCATAAAGCGTTAAACAGAATATTTTCTAATAAATAAAAAAAGAGGATTACTCCTCAATACTTATTTCACTTTCTAAAGAATCTAATTCCTCAACAGACATTACTGGTTCTACATGAACTACACCGTCTTGTGTTAATGGAATTCTAAATCCATTTTGCATGTTTTGTATTTTAGCCATTGACCAGTCAAGGACGAAATCTCCGGGTTGATCATAGATTGGGGCATAGTGACCTCTTAGAATTATTCTAAATGGCTCTCCACCATCCAAGGTTCCAGTTCCATGTAGTCTAAGTTTTCCGTCAACTGCCTTTCCTTTCAATTCTAAGGTAGCATGTCTGTTTTCTACAGCAATGTCAGCTATGGATTTTACTTTCCAAACTCCATTACCTTGATGAACAGCTTTTCCGGTAATGCCGATTTTTGAATCATATGCTTGTCCGCCTATGATTGCCCATCCATCAGTACCTCCTCTGAATTGAACTACAGCTTTGTCTACCGGGGATTCAGATGACACATCTAAAAATGCATCAGTCTTTTCAAGTGAAACTATATCTGGAACAATTCCAAAACTTGCATCTTCTGCAAACGCATTGGAAGTTCCAATTGTTCCAAAAACAAGTGCTGCAAGCACTGGTAGTGCTAATAGCAATGAATGTTTTTTGGTATTTTGTTTCATATGTGCAAAAAACAAAATTTTCTACTTAAGGAACAAGCAGAAATTATCAGTAAGAATACTCAGTAAAAATTTGAAATCAATCTAATTTTTCACGCAGACAAATTATTGAGCGTAAAACTAAAGCAGATATACCTAAATTAGAAATTAAAAAATCCTTAGTTCTTTTCAATGGATCATCCCCACGAAATCCCTCATCAAAAATCATTTCGACTGAACCCTTATCAGTCTCTACAAAAGAAGTAATTAGTGAAAAAGCACCTAATTTGTCATCATTCCGTTCTTTGTATAGACGTAATTCCACCTTAGAAATTACAAACTCGTCTTGAACAAAACTTCCTGAGGACATTAGTATTTCTACATCATCAGGAGATTTGTTGACTCTTTCAGGATTATACAGATCAATTATTTTCATTAGTATTATTTCAGATCATTCCTAATTAAGTAATGTTTGAATTAGAAGACAATTCAAAACGCAGCCTTTCCGCAAGTATTAATTAGAATAGAAAATTATTTTTCAAAGTGGACTCACATGAATTTCATGGTAAAGATATTCCTCACATTAAACTAGATCCAAATATGACCATAGAGGATTTAGTAGACGTCTTTGCAAGTACAGGATATAACGGAAGACAACTTGGAGATGCAGCTAAACTATATGCTCAGATGATTGAGGAAGATGCTACAATTTGCCTTACAGTTTCAGGAGCAATGACACCTGTTGGGTTTGGTGGAATAATCAAGACACTTATAGAAAGAGGTTTTGTGGACTGGATAATTACAACTGGTGCAAATGTATATCACGAAGATCATTTTGCATGGGGATTACCAGTAAAACAAGGAAGTTTTGATGTAGATGATATGAAATTGTATGAAAATGAAATCGTGAGAATTAGAGATGTCTATATTAAATTTAATGAAACTTTAGAGGCAGAAGATAAGCTAATTCAAAATATGTTTGGGGATGATTTCCCAGACAAGCCATTTACAACTGCAGAATTTTGTAATTTGATGGGGAAGATAAGTAAGGAAAAATCAAAATACCCTGAAAAAAGTTTTGTCACATCAGCGTACGAATATGATGTTCCAGTTTACATATCTACAATAAAGGATTCATCACTGGCCTTGAATTTAGCAGTTCATAGACTAAAAGACAAAATTTACAATTTAGATTTTGTAAGGGAGATTATAGAGCAGGCAGCCATTCTTTATGATTCAAAAAAATCAGGAATTTTAGAGCTGGGCGGAGGAGTTCCAAAAAATACTGCTCAGCAAACAGGCCCATTACTTGATCAAATTCTTAAAAGAAACGATGGTGGCCAAGATTACATTATTCAAATTACTGATGCTCGTCCTGATACTGGGGGATTGTCAGGTGCAACACTACAAGAAGGAAAAAGTTGGGGCAAAGTTCAGGACGCACATAACGGAATGGTTACAGTATATGCAGATGCAACAATTGCATTTCCCATTCTTGCATTGTATGTATTAAGTAACCAGAAAAAAAGAGAGCCAAAAAGACTCTATAAGAAATTAGACAAATTATATGAAAAACTCAAAGAGGATTATTCTAAAAGTCCTTCAAATTAACAAAGCTAAAATTTATCAAATCTTGCACGTTCAAGATCACGATCGTCTTTAGATTCTTTTTTCCACTCTTTATAGTGTTCTTTGCAAAGCACTGTTTTTTTACCTGGTGAGTTTACTCTAAGACCAGCATTTTCCACCTTTGTAGTGTTTAAAGAACGAGCACCGTCTTGATCACATCCTTCAACATTGCATTTAGCACCTTTAGATACAATACCCATAGTTAATGAAAGACAAGATGTTATTTATACTTGAAATAAATTTAGATTTTTTCAAATTAATTAGAATTCCACTCAGTAAAATTCTTCATCGTTTATAAGAGGAATATTTTTTTCTAGATTTATGGGTGGAGCAAAAAAGCCAACAGCTGCAAGTAAAGACAAATCAGCAGGAAGTAAGGATACTAAAAAGAGCAAAAAAGACAAAGGCGAAAGTGGCCCAAAGAAAGCAGAGATTACAGTTAAGGTTAACGAACAGCAAGCCATGAAAATTATTCAAAATTCCAAAGTGGTTACAGTTCAAGATCTTGCAAGACAAACAGGTGTCAAAATTTCTGCAGCAAATGCATTTCTAAAAAATTCTGCAATTAAAGGAACTGTGAAAAGAGTTGGCGGTTATTCAGGACATCATTTGTATCAAGCAGTTTCCTCATAGATACACAGTATATCTCCAGATTTAACATTCTTTAGCACATCAATATCGTCACGTAATTTTCCAATAGGAGTCATAGTTTTTCCAGAAACAACATCGTTTAGGAAAAAGCAAACACTCCCTGAAGATGATAAGAATGCCACATCACCTTTTTTGAATTCGGATCTTGCCCTCTCTGTTCCAGAGTCAACATTAGTTTCAAAATACAAAATACTTTTTCCCAAAAAATGAGCATTTCCTTCCAATGGCAAAGATCTCATTATTGTCCCAACAGTGCGCGGAGACAAATGACGTTTTAGATCACACGAGATTTTTGCCTTTCCACGAACTTCTAAAATTAGTTGTTTTCTGGAAACAGAAGATGCGCTCAATTCGTACTTTAAAATGATTAGATTATATAACGTTTTAAGAAAATTTTGTTACTTGTCTGATGTTAAAGAAGCCCCATTGTTAGATGTGCCTCAAACTGAAGAAGTTGTAGAAACACCAGAAGATACAACAGAATCAAATGCTGGACTGAACAAAGCATTAGATACTTATCGAAAATTAATTGAGAAGAAAGGAGGTCTAGAACCACTAAGTGAAAAAGATCAAGAAAGTCTTGAAAAAAGAATCAAAGAGATTGAGAGCAGAGAAGTTGTTGAAAAAGTTGAAGAACATGAAGCAGCAGAAATTCCTTGTGAGAAAGGAAAAATCACAATCGGTCCTCCAACACTTACTAGATTTGAAAAAGCAAGGATTATGGGTGCAAGAGCTTTGCAACTATCATTAGGAGCTCCACCATTTATTCCAATTCCAAAAACTGCAAGAATCTCATTAGATATTGCAATGGAGGAACTAGAACAAAGAGTCATACCAATTACAATTAGAAGGGTTCTTCCAAACGGAGATTTCCAAAATATTCCAATTGATTACTTTGAAAAATGAATCATTGGTCGATAAAACTTAAAAGAACAAAAAATTGCTGATTGTTGAATAATGCTCATGGAAGAGACAACTGAACCGTATGGTCAAGAGCAGACCGAAAAGTCTGAGGGTACCATCATAAACATTGGAAATGATCCTGTAATGCAATCAGCTATTGATGTATTATCAACATTAGGTAGCAAGCATCAAGTCATTTTAAAATCAAAGGGGAATTCAATTCCAAATGCAGTTGCAGTTGCAAACATCATCACTGAAAAAATGCTAAAAGGCAATTCCAAAATTCAAAAAATTATTCTAGATACAGCAGAAGCTCCTGGGATTGGAAGTATGACATCAACAATTGAAATTATTTTAAATAAAATCTAGTAAACGCTTCCAGGACCTTTGAGAAGCATGTTTTCACATTCTTTGCAAACTTGTTCATCAATGTCAGATTCAAGATTGTGGTGTATCTCACAAATTAGTAGACTAGATTTAATATAATTACAAAGGCCAATGAATTTCGAAAGACTGGACGGAGTATATGCCATATCTGATGAAAGACTATCACTGAGTTCATTAATCATAATTGCAACTTGTTTTTCTGCCAATAGTTTGGCAATTAAAGATGGGTCACCTCTTGTTCCACGAATATAATTACTAATAGCTGCTTGAGTAACTCCGAGCATTTTTGATATTTCATCTTCTCTAATATTATGATCTTCTGCAAGCTTTTTTGCAAGTATTGCACGTAATGCTGGAATTAGAGTTTTAGATTCAATTTCAGCAGGAAGAAGCATCAATTCCCAAAAATCTTATAACATATTTTAAGTTTGCAATGAATCTATGTTTAGCCGGAGAATTTGATCAGGCATAGATATTTTAATTTCAGAGGAAACTGAGTAATGTTGGATAATGCTTCCAAGGAACTCTACAAAGTTTTAGAAGATTCATGCAACTCATGCAAATCTAATTTGATAGCATTATCAGGAGGATTGGATAGCTCCATCATAGCATATTTTTTAAAAAGCAGAAAACCAAAAGCGATAGCAATTATTGCTGAAGATTTTGTTTCAACAGACCTCACATATTGTCAAAGAATAGCAAAGGAATTTGGTTTGCATCTTACGATTTATCAGGTTAAAACTGCCAAAATTCTCGAAGCAGTTGAGGAGACAATTAAGATTTTAAAAAATTTCAACGATATTGAAATTAGAAATAATGTTGTAATGTATCTTGCAATAAAATGGGCAAAAGATAATGGAGAAAAATCAATCATTACTGGGGATGGTGCAGATGAATTGTTTGCAGGGTATAGTTTCCTTGTAAACAAACCTGAAAATGAATTAGAAGCAGAGATTACTCGGGTTTGCTCTGTAATGCATTTTCCCACTCAAAAGATTGGCAAGGAAATTGGAATTGAGATAGAATCGCCTTTTCTAAATGACAAAGTAGTAGAACTGGCAAAAAAAATTCCAGCAAACTTGAAAGTTAAAAATGAAAATGAGCAAAGACACGGAAAATGGATTCTTCGCAAGACGTTTGAGGAGTTTTTGCCTAAGCAAATAACATGGAGAGAGAAATCACCAATGCAAGACGGTTCAGGGACTGCTGGACTAACAAATTTGTTTGAATCCATAATAAATGAGGAAAAATATGTCGAAAAGAAACTAACAACAGAAAAAGAAGACGGAGTAGTCATTAGAAGTAGAGAGTCGATGCATTACTATGAAATTTTCAAGAGATTGTTTGGAGTTCCTGAAAAAAGCTCAGAGAATCCATGCCCATATTGTAAACATGAAGTTAAAAATTCTAAATTCTGCAGAATGTGCGGTGCTTTTCCAATCTAAACATTATTTTTATACTTACGAGGTTTTTTGATAAAGATTCGTCTGCAACCATTACAGCAAAAATGGAATTTTTTTCCACCGTATTCATGAAGTAATGCAAGATCTTCATCAAGTTCAATTCCGCATACAGGATCTACTGGCACAAAATTTGTCTTTTTAATTTCTATTTATAGATACAGTTAGAAACCCAGTGTTGTGATAGAAGTAATTTTTTATGGCTCAGATGTATCAAGGTTTTACGGTTAATTCTTTGAGTTGTGGTCGAATTTTAGATGCAACATCAGATGTGATTCTCAAAATATGCTCTACATCAGATGAAGACAATTTTTTATTTCCACCATCAAAAGATCTTCGAACAATTGAATTGATTTCAGATGTTAATTCTGTGATTGCCAAATAATTTGTATCTAATTTATCATGTGCTGCCATGTTAGTAACAATGAATTTTGATTGCTAATTAATAAGATCATAAATTCCCAAAAATGGAAATGAATTCTACGAATGAACTATCTCGAGAATTTTCTTAGGCAGTACACCATAATCAGAATCAGGTTCTGATACGACATAAAGAATATCATCATTAATCAATACACTAATGGCCAAAGCACGTTCTCTTGAAGCCATTGCAAAATTTACAGGGCCTAATTGCTTATCAAATTCTTTTCTCATTTTTACACGTAAGGCCAATTCCATGAAAATCATTTCATCATCTTTTTCACTTTCTAGGGGTTCAACATTTTCTCTCATTCCGCCAGCAACCAATCTACCTCTTTCATTTATCACACCAGCAAATCGAATTTTAGGATCAATCAATAAGACAGATTCACATATTTTTGTATAATCATAAATCTTAGCAGACATGCATTCTATTTCCGAGTATTGGCTCATTTATTATTTTTCCATATGAATTTTTTAAAAATAGAGTCAATCAGGAAGTAAGTTTTTTGACCAAGGCTAGAAATTCATCTTCAGGGATTGGAGGAATTTTCATAATTTCAAGATTTTCTGACACATGCTGTGATGATTTCTGCCCAACCAGAGGAGCCAAAATTCCAGGAGATGAGCGAATAAATTGCAAAGCACGAAGGGAGGATTTTAACTCATTGAATTCAGGCATAACGCCCGGAGCAAGTAATCGTCCCTGCATAAATGGAACACTGGTAAACACACCAATTCCCAATGATGAGGATGCCTCTAAAATTGAAACTTGTTTGTCATTAATCATCTGAGTTTTTCCAAGTAATGCTTGATCATAATGCATATTGAATGGTAATTGAATAAATCTAAACCCATGATTATCTCCACCAATTTTTTTAGCTAAATTTACAGTATCTTCAAGAGAAAGGTATTGGGGATTATCTTGTGCAACTCTAAAGCATTCCCATGTTGCCATTCCGTAAAATTTTATTTTTCCCTCATCACGTTTTTGTTCATATAATTCAAAAACGGATTTTAAATTTTCCAAAAATTGTTCTTTTGATACATCTTTTATTTGTCCCTCAACTGCATTGTGCAAATACATCAAATCAACACAATCCATATTCAGATTCTTCAAACTTCGGTCTAGTTGATCAGAAAGATATGGAGGAGTCATACAATGATATCCAGATGTGACGTCACCTTCTTTGATTACTCCTTTTTGCGAATATTCTTCTTTCACATATTCCCAAAAACCTAATTGAACATCTGCATCATTTGTGACATAGCCATTTTTAGTACTTACAAACAACTGATCCCGAGAGATTTTTCCTTCCTGAATTAATTCAGATATTGCTTTTCCAACAGAACGCTCTGCTTTTTGAGCACGATAATTAATTGCAGTATCTACAACATTAACTCCGGATAAGATTGATTGTTTTACGGCATTTGTAACTAATTCATCAGTTTTTGAATCGGGATCACCAAGATATGTGCCTATTCCGACATTTGAAAGAGTGAGATTTACAAAATCTTTGAAATTAGCTTGATTTACACCTGAATTTTGAGCAAATTTTTTGGTTCCCTCTTTTGTAGCAAATCCTGAAATCATGTTAATTGTAAAGAATTACTAAATTTATGTCTAAAGCGTCAAATGTCAATTAAGAAACTAATTACAAATAGGGCACCTGTAATTCTACCAAATAATAGAGTAGAGGACATAAATGGTACTAGTCCATCTACAGCATCATAGTTTTTTTGCAATCCAAGACCAGATTTTATCATTAATGGCATACTAAGAAGGCTAATCAAAGAGAGTACAGGGAATAGACTTACAGATACTCCACCAATTATTGCACCATATGATATTAATGGAAAAATCCAAAACAATTGAGATGCTTTCTTCTTTCCAACTGCTATAACCAAAGTCTTTCTACCTTTTGACTTGTCTGCATCATGATCAGGAAATGATGCAATGAATAGCACTAATGCAGACAAAGAGCCAACAACAATGCCACCAAGTATTGACTCCATGTTAATTTGTCCTGATTGAATAAAGAATGTGCCAATTACAATCATTGAGCCCTTTACTGCGACAAAAAATTCACCTAATCCAGAATCAACAATTTTTGTGGAATAAAAATAAATTGAAAGTATTGCAAATCCCAAAATTATTGCAATTAGTATTCCATCTGTAAATACAAAATATCCTCCAATCAAAGAACCAATAATTAAAAATGCAATTCCTGCACGATAAACAGAGGTCGGTTTTAGTAGCCCTTCAGGCAATACTCCAGTACCTCCACTCATTTTGGTTCGTTTAGTTTTAGTATCAATTCCTCGTTTAAAATCCCAAAAATCATTTAGTAAATCAACACTTGCATGAAGTGCCATTACTCCTGCAAAAGTCAATAACATATCAAGAAAGTCTATTGAAGAATTTTGCCACCAATTAAGTGCCAAACCTACAGAAACTGCAATGACTGATGCAAGAAGAAATCTAACTCGAATTACACGAAACCAAACAGATAGCATAAGAATAGTCACAATTTTTCGGTATAATATTCATGAGGTTTGAGGTTAAACATTGTTTATATGAAATATAGTCATTAGATGAATTCATGATAATTGGTAGAGTGTTAGAAAATGAAAAAAGAGTAAAATTCAACATTGAGATTTATTGTAACAATTGTGGAGTAAAGGTTCCAGGAGGACTACAAACAGGAGAATCTTATTTTGAAACGAATGAATTTAAAAATGAATTACAAGAGTTAAAGAAAAATTACCTCTGTGGAATCTGCAGAGACAAGAAAAGAGTTGAAAAATAAATCATATCTCTTCTTCCTCTTCCCAATCTTCTTCCAAATCAGCCTTTGATTTCTTTAAGAACACAAAGACCACAACGCCAATCATTAGAATTCCTCCAATTACAAGATACACAATCCATTCAGGTAATTCCAGTTCAATTCCATTGAAAGTTTTATCTGGCGAATCAACATTCACAGTAAACGAATCTTTTCCTTCAGCATATCCTTCAGCTGTTGCAATTATGTCAAATGAAATGTTTGGACCTTCAAATGCAGTTAAACTTACAATAGCACTGCCATCAGAGCTTGTCCTTACAACTTCAGGAGAAATTACTGCATCACCCTTTGTAATAATTTTAATCGAAGCTCCAGGTACAGATTCTGCATTTTCATCATCTACAAATAATTTAAATTCTATCGGATCATCTACTTTTACCACATCAACTAACCCACCAGTAAAAATTTGTAGTTGCATTTGTGATGATGCGGCATTAATTATTGACGAAGTTCCATTAACACCCTTAGCACTTGCAGAAATGGTTGCAGTTCCGACAGAACCGGTTGTTTTAATTGGAAAAGTTGCATACGATGATCCTGCTGGAATTATTGAATCATCAATTATTTGGACAACAGAATTTTCAGAAGAGGTAATTTTTGATTTTACATTAAATTTTGGAATTACAGGATACCCTTGCAAGTCCACTAGTTGTATTACACCTAAATTTTCTTGATGATTTGAATTAATTTTTGCAAGTGGCAATGAAATTTGAATTTGTGATGAAGGTTGAGTGGTAAATGCCTTATTTCCTTCTAATTTTAAATCAGCATTTTCACCAATAGGCTCAATAGTAAGAAGAATGTTGGATTTTCCTACAGATATATCAAATGAATCACTTCTAAGTTGTGCAAAAGTAAAAGTTGTTCCCTTAGCAATTTCTACAAGACCGTTAGTAGGAGTAATCAAATATTTACCAGATTCCTTCATAACTTTAGGTCGTTCTTTTCCATCAAGTGCAATTAGGAATAGATCAAAATATCCATCACGATCAAAAATTAAGCTATTCTCCCCAGTAGGAGAAAATATACGCACTTCTTTTTGCTCCAAAGTATTCACCACATTTGAGGTAAAAGAGCCAGTTCCAACACCATTGATCGATGTGGAAATGGTTACCGGTCCTGTTTTTTGACCAGTAGATATTTCTGCAGTTCCAAAAGAATAAGAGCTGAGAATTTTCCCGCCATCAATTATTTGAGCAAGTTTGTCATCACTGGAGATAACATTTACTTTTTTAATGAATCCATCAGCGTAAAGAGTCTCAGTGGCCTGCATAGGATATAGTTCTTCATCCTCTAAACAATCTATAGAATAAAGAATTATTTCTTCAGGAGACAGTTCAGTATTATGAGTTACATCATCTGAAGAACCAGTATCCTCATCAGATTGTTCCGCACATTCGGGATTAATTTCAATTTCAGTCCCATCAGGTCTTATCCCATCATCATCTTCATCATCTTCAATCATAGATAGTTGATAAGTAAAGAATGCAGTTGCATTGCTTGGGATAAAATCTAAACCAAAAACTTTTACAGTATTCCCATAGTCTTTGACATTAAATCCAAAACTAAAAACATTTTGGAGAGTTCGTTTTAATTTATTCCCCTCTTCGATAGATTCACCCACAGTGCGAAAAGTATCAGTTGCAGTACCATACCCTTCAGAGCTTACTCCAATCAAAATATCATTTTTAAGTAAATTTTGTAAGCTAAATTTTTCTTGAAGTAAATATCCAAATTCTCCTTTTTTAATTATAGGAGTCTCATCTTTGGATATTTTATCTAAAACATCTCCAATAGGGAATTGCTCATTTGAAAAAAATTCCAACTCAATATCTTCATGAGTCTTTGTCGGATTACCATCAGAATCAACAACTGTAACGAAAATATCCAAAGTCCTATCATATTCTGCCGGGATCAATTTAGGAAATACAGATAATTTCAAGCCTGTAGGTAAAGTAGATGAAATTTCAATGCTCTTTGCCACATCAAGACCAGATTCTTCATGAATTGCACGCACAAATGTATTACCAATTTTTTCATGAGAAGATAAAATTCCCCAAGCATAGTAATCGCCTTTCTTAATTTTCAATAAATTGGAATCAGGTGAAGCTAAAAGTTCATCATATTCAAGAATAATTTCAACATCATTTGGTGCACGGATAATAGTTCCATCAGCGTTCTTTAAAAAAACTGAAAAAGGCATTTGTGAGTTTACATGCATTTCATTTGTCGGTAAATTTAATTCTAAAATTAGATCATCTGGAAGATATGTTTCATCAGTCCCTACTTGGATTTTTTGAAAAGTTGTTTTTCCATTTAGAGATGCATTGATTGTTGTTTTTCCAGATTTTTCAGTTGTAATTATAGGAAATGATACAAATTCTTCATTAGCCTTTAGAATGGTTTTGGCAGGCACCGAAGCAATTGTTGGGTCGTCAGAACTCAAACTTACTGGTACATCATAAGAAGAAGTGATAGGGACACCATGTTTACTTAGAACATATAGATATCCAACTGGATGTTCTGCAGTTCCACTTTCCAGATGATCTGGAGAAATGGCAAGTTTTATCGAATATTCTGCTAATGCTTCTAGATTTTGAGCAGAGGATAATTGTAAGTTTCCGGATAACAGTAGAGTAGTTACAAGTAAAAATACCAAAGGTGTTTTATTTTTCATCGTTTTTCTCCTTTTTTCATTTTTTGCCTCCATAGTTTTTCATAAAAATGAAAAAATGTGGAGTTATCCACTTTGTTGTCCTGCTACAACAGTTCCTACAAATACCGCACCTTGTGCAGTAGTTAGTTTGAATTGCATGTCTCTACCAAATTGAACATCTTGTTCTAATTCGAGTAGAATTGTAGCTTGTTGACCTGGTTCAATTATTGCTGTTGGATTTATAGATACTTCAGCAACACCAGCAGTACCTCTAGTGATAATTGCAAATTCTTGGGATGCACCCAACAAAGTATCTGCTGCAAAGTCATCTAGATCTGTAACAGCAGTACCTGGCTGATATGTGTATACAGCACCACCAAATCTCACTTCAGTTAATGCGGCTTGAGATACACCTTGATTCACCACATAGACTGCTATTCGTTCACCGGTTTGTAGACCATTATTCTGAACGCCATCAGCTATTGTAGCAGGAGGTCCTGTATTATCAGTTAGACCCCCATCATGAATTTGTAGATTCGCTACGTCACTAGCATCATACCCTACAATTTGAAGAGACTCAATTTGTGGGGCTCCACTGATTTGTGCGGAACTAAAGAATCCTTGTGAAAACACAAAGACAATACTTCCACCTACTACGGCAATTGCTACCAAAAGAAGTGTTGCTATAACTGGAGCAACGGCTCTTCTTGAAGTCAACTTGTTTTGTTTTGACTGTAGTTTTGTCATTCTGAAATTATTAAAATCAAAAGAGATGTTAAAGCAATTTGTGTTCAAACAACACAGCATCTTCAAATGTTGTTCAAACATTACAACATTGCTCATTTGTAGTCATCAAAACATGTCAAGACAATGACAAAATTAAAGACGACTTTGACAATATCAGCAATCGCATCGATTTTAATAATCGGAGGATTTGCTACAGCAACTCCAAATGCATTTTCAACATATGGTGGTCATCATGATGACGATGACGATGATTGTAGTTACGGATATCACGGATATAATCATGATGACGATGACGATGATTGTGATCAAGATAGTCCTAAAGATCCATGTGATTGTGAGAAGCCTGACACGCTAAAGTTCAAATTTTCTACACCAAGTGAAGAGATAGACAGTGAATTTAGAATTGAGATTTACAAAAAAATCAATTACATAGGTAATGATGACAAAAAATTAACAAGTATTGCAGATGTGACCAATATGGGAGATTATCAAATTGAATCATCCAGTTTTGGTAAAGGAAAATTAAATTCTAACACAGTCTTTGTTATTTACAAAATAGTAGAAAATGATGACGATGATCTAGTTTCATCAATTGAAATACACACATCTTGTTCGCAGGATCTATACATCGGACAAACAGAAAGTGATAACGGGTATTCTTTAGAAATCACAGATGGTTTGAAAGATGGAGAAACGTCAATTTCAGCATCAAACCCACTTACATGCGGAGATGAGCCAGAACCAGAAAAAACAGGCATGATTGTGATTAGAAATGCACTCACAAAAGACAATGGTGGAGAAGCCATGCTAAAGGACTTCTCATACAAAGTAACTGATGAATTAGGTGCTACATTTGATTTAGTTCAAGATACACTTGATCCATCCGTACATGTTGCAGAAGTTCCAAAAGGAGCATACACATTAAGTCAAATAATTACACCAGCAGTCACGGAATCATATACCGAAGTTCTCATTACAGGAGACAAAAAATGTCCAGCAACAACCAATGAATCATTTATGATTAATAAAGACAAAACGATCTCATGCACAATCTATAATGATGATAATGGAGACGGTTCAGGCGGACCTGGTGGCATAGTTTTCCAAAATAATTCAATGGAGATTGAAATTGACGGAAATGGTCTTGGTCTGGCAACAAAAGACAGTTGTGATCATTACGTTGATGGAATCAAAACAGAACCATGTATAGAAATTATGGGAACTGAAGGAAACATCGGAATTGTTGATTCTGAATTAAGTTCAACTACTACAATTGTCTTATTCAGTGTAGTAGAAGAAACTCTTGATCCACTGATAGGGGCTGAGAATGCTGAATGCACACTAGAGAGAATAATACCACACAATAGCGAATCAGAATTCCTTTTTGATGATGATGATATGCCACCAGAAGATCCAACAGATAATCTAATGGTATTTCTTGGATGTGCAGAACTTAACGCTGACAAAGTCTACAAAATCAATTATGTTATGATTGATCCAACTATGGGTCAATAACACCATTTTTTCTTTTTTATTAGAATAAAAACAAAGTAATTTTAAAAGTCACTTTAAAAAATATCACGGAATTACTTGTAATACTATTTCAGCTAATGGGCCAATAGCTACATCGCCACTACTAATTCCATCTGCTAGAACATACATGACATACAGTTGTGTAGAAGTTACAGTAGGAGCAGTTACTTGAAATTCTATAGTTTGGGTATCTGCAGTGCTAGCAATATCAGAATTTAGAACTCCAACAATTTGCGAAGAGCCATCTGCAAATGTTTCAATTGGATCCATTGTAAATCCAGGGGCATTAATTATAGAAGGAGAGGTCCAACCTTTAGGGATATTAATAATTAATCTGGAATCCGTTGCCTGAATAACATGACTAAGATTATCATCAAAGTCAGTTAGAGTAGCATTTAGTTTAATGACACTTCCACTTGATATTCCTTGAATACTTGAAAGAATGTTTGCGTTACTAGAAGATCCAGGCACATCTGTCAGATAGACATTTGGCAATGTCGTAGACCCTTCATTATATGATGTACCATATCCAGATTTTCCAAATTGCCCTAATGTAGTATAGACACTTACATCAACAGGGACGGTTTCAAGGAAATCACCACTGCTTCCAATAAATCCAGGTTCAACTAAAGCTAAAAACGGAACATTTGACAAACCAGGAACAGAAACAGGGCTACTGAGACTTTTCCACATTAATTGATTCGGCATAGGACAACTCCATGTTCCACCTAAGCTTAAATCAACGTGTTCGGCCTCACAAGCATTACCGTTATTATCTGTAAAAATTTCATCTCCGCCAGTATATCTTGTAGATGTCGCAGTAATCACAATTTTGCTGACCTCAAGATCTTTTTCAATTGGATTAACAACATTAATTCCCCAAACACCCTGTTGCCCAGATTCACCAAATGGTGCAGGCATTACTATGAACAGCTCAGGCTTTGCCAAAAGATCTTGTGTAAGGACAATTAATTCCTCAGAACTTGTTGAATTTGCACTATCTCGTAAAACAGTTTTATCTGATGCAATATTACTCTGAATTAAATTATTATTTACATCCAATCCTGTTGCAAAATTTGAAAAGTCAATACTTGTATCTGCAGTTCCATCAATAGTGTAATCCCACAAAAACAAAAAGGATTCACCAGGAATCAAATCAACTGAAGAAAGATTAGGGCCAGAAGATCCAACAACAACACCAGGTGGATTAACGGATATGGTTGAAGGAGTGACATCATTAATTTTTAATTGGCCAGTATTAGTCACAACCATTCCAATTGTTACATTTTGTCCAAGAATTACATCAGGAGGATCAGTTACAAGTACAGAACGTAAATCATTAACTGAAGAACCACCAGGCCCTACAACTAATTCTGCAATTTCAATAGTACCTAATGAAGAGATTACCTTGATATCATAAGAGTCAGGCACCATGAAAAGTGATTGAGAAGAAAGTATGGATGAAGGAATACCACCCGTAACAAAAGAGTCATCATAGTTTACAGAATAACGAGTAGCAGGTTGAGTAGATAGAGTCTTGTTTATTATCCAAAAACTAGAGATTTCAACTGGATTTTGACCAAAATTAGTCACAGAAATATCTAATTTGTTAGTTGAATCAGTGGACACTGCAATTCCAAATCTTTCTTGTTGTTTTTTTAGCTCAACATCAGAAACTATTCTCTGAGTAGTAACAATATCAGTTTGAGCATCCAATGCCAAACTCAATACTGAAAATCCTGCAACCATCAGTACGGTGAAGAATAATGCACCAACAACAGAAGAAAGACCTCGTCTATTTTTTGCAAAATTCTTTGATTGAGATTTTATTGTGCACCACCACTTTCAAGTAAAAATTCCACGGGTTGAATTTGTCCAGAATTTAAAAGCAATCGAATTCCCTTATTCAATTGTATGTCAGAGCCAACAGAATCTAATTTTATAAGAAGGTTAACTGTTTGGCCACTTTGGATTTCAGTATTTTCTTTTTGAATAATTGTCCCCACTGTAACAGGTAATATTGAAAACATTCCATCAGCAGGGTATTTCCCATTGGTTAATGGGACAGTAGTGTCTAACGTAACACCAGAAGTAGAAATATCCCAAGAATAGCGCTCACCATTAATTGATAGATGTTCTAGAAAAATTGAATTAAGATTATTGTTTTGAATTTGAATTACAATAAATTCTGTACCGCCATTATTAGGAATATTATTCTGGTTACTACTGCAGCTGTTACGGCACAAAAGAGAATCATATTTGTTATCCACATCAGTCAGTGTAAGTAATCCTGAAGAATCACGTGTATCATATGCTAAAAGAAGAATGTTCAAAGATGATGCTTCAAGTGTTGAGGTAGTACCCAAATTTCCAGAAAGAAATGCATCATTCATAAAATAAGTCAATGTGCTAGCTCCAGTAACAGTTACAGCCATCAACATCATGGTACTGATAATATCTGTAATTCCCCGCCTATTTTTTAAACGAGAATTTTTTTTCTTAATACCAGAGAAACAGTTTGATGACATTTTTTATGTATTAAATGGACTAGCTACAGTTGTGAAGAAGTTTCCCCTAGTAGTTGTTAATGATATTCTATATTCAGAATTGACATATGCAGGATCATTCCATGTTCCAGTTCCCTGAACCAATAAAATTTGAGTATCATCGATTAGATCCAAAATAATTTGCTGATTATCTTTTAGTTGAATGGTTTGATCAACATCTACCCAATTTGTGATAATTTCCTGATTGTCGATATTTATGATAGTGATACTGGATATAGTAGATTCAACAGAGCCTATATTTGCCAAATCAATCTCTAAATTATCAGTATTAGGCTCAAATCGGACATGCTCAAATACCAAATCCTCTCTATGAATTTGATTTTTTGAGGCCTCATGAAAAGAGAGGTCATATGTAAATGCGCTAATACTGTTCATACCATTAAACAGAATTACAGATCCAACTGAGCTGACAATTCCCAAAATCACCACACTTCCCATTACTTGACTTACAGCTCGACGATTTTTTAAAAAACGATTTGAAAAGACATTTTTCAATTTTTGCCACCACTCTCAGAATACCAATCAGAAACAAATTTTTCTACCCGTGAAATAATTTGAGAGAAGTCAGATTCTGCAATCAAATGAATCCTATAATGCTTTGCAAGATTTTCAACACCATCATTAATTCCAGATACGGTTAACAGTAATGTTTTGGTAGGATCAATGTCTAATTTGGGAACTAGTATAGAATTCATATCTGACTGATTAATTCCGTCGGGCTGATTTTTTATAAAGATCAGTATCGATTCATCAGTGATTCTACTTTTTCCATAAATTGGAATTTCATGAATATTGTTACTCTTACCCTTTATCTGAATATTGAGATTTGCATCAAAGTTGAATCCCTGTAATAATTTTAGTAAATCATCTTTAATTTGATTCGTATCAGAATTGATGGAGGATTCAGAATTTTTTAATTTATAGCAATATGTTGGAACAAATTGTCCAGAATTGGTATCAAAATCATGTTCATATTTTCTACAATGTAATTTGATTACAGCATTATCAAATTTTTCAACACAGTCAATGCATTGATACCACATTGCAGGAACACGTATTTCTTTTTCAAAATTTTTAATGGATTTCTTACAAGAAGGGCATCGAGAGTTTTCAGGATCTGTGAAATCAAAGTTCGTGTTTTCTGTAATATACCCACATATCTTATGCTCAAATAGATTTAGTTTTTCAACATTCAGTGAATGGCATTTTGGACAATAAAGACGAACACTAGATGAGTGAGTATCAGGATGGATTGGACAAACAATTAATTTTTCATAAATTTTTTTCTCTAAAATTCCATCTGAGACCAAATCATCAAGACATGAAATGTTGTCCTGAACTTCACCAATTTTAGATAGAATTGGGTAAAAAATTAAGCCTTCATTGTAATCAACAAAGGGGGTAATTGTCCTATCCTTGAGTTTTTGAACTTCCTGAATCAGTTTTACTGCCTTACTGGTAGAAGGTTTTGGTGAATCAGAGTCATCAAAATGAATAGATTCTTCAGATATCTTCTCTATTTTAGGCTCAATTTTGGTCTCATTTGAGGCTCCTTTGAAAATTGAAGATATGTTATTCAGACCCACTAATTTATGACCAGAATTTGATTCGAGTTTAGAATTATCATTTGTTTTTTTTCTAAACAATTTTTTTCACCTCATAAAGTATGAACATATCAATCATCCCAGTTGTTTTCTTAAGCAAATGAACAGTAAAAGGAAAATGCTGTTCATATGAACGAACATGCGTTAAAACGCATTAGAGATGTATTAAACCTGAAATTGAGGCTAAAAATATTCAAAGAAAAGATATCAGGATTGCAAAAATTGCAGGTAGAATCAAAAGAAATAATCAAAGAAGATAAAATTAAAAAAGAAAAAGATTTGAAAAATGAAGAAAAGGATACAAAAATTCCTCAATTCATGACCTTATCAAAGTTAGAATGGGACAACAACGAGATACATGCAGGAATTATTAAAGACCCAACAGCAAAAGGCGGCTTAAGGTATCAAGTAATTGAGCCGATACTGTCTGAAAGAGACCAGAAGGCATTTGAAATTATTAAAAAATTATTAATGACAGAGCTTACTGTATCACTTCAAGACATAAAATCAAAAAAAGATGCAGAAAGAAGATTAAAAAAGAAAATTTCATCGATGGTTAAAAAATACAGATTAAATATTCCAAAAAAAAATATTTCCAAAATTAATTATTATGCGATTAGGGATTTTGTTCATTTAGGGAAAATAGAACCGTTGATGAGAGACCACATGATTGAAGAAATCAGTTGTGATGGAACCAATATTCCAATCTACATATGGCACAGAGAACATGAATCCATGCCAACCAACATCATCTTTGAAAAAGATGCAGAGCTAAATAATTTTTCAAGAAAGATGGCATACATTTGTGGAAAACATGTCTCGATGGCAGACCCAATCATTGATGCATCACTTCCAAATGGAAGTAGAATTAATCTCACACTAGGTCATGAAATTACCAAGAGAGGCAGTACATTTACCATTAGAAGATTCAGAGCAGATCCAATAACAATTATTGATTTGATAAAATTTGGAACAATTTCAATTGATATTGCAGCATTCATGTGGTATTTGGCTGAGAAAAAATCAACAATGCTCATTGCCGGAGGAACTGCTAGCGGTAAGACTACAGCTCTAAACGCCCTAGCCTCATTTATCAAGCCTGGAGAGAAAGTGGTCAGCATAGAGGACACCCAAGAACTAAATCTGCCTCATGAGAACTGGATTCCAGCCGTATCACGTCAAAACTTTACAGATACTCAAATTGGGGAAATTAATCAATTCGATCTTCTAAGAGCTGCCCTAAGACAAAGACCTGACATTATCATTGTAGGAGAGACCAGGGGAAGAGAAGCATATACACTATTTCAGGCAATGGCTACAGGGCACGGGGGATTTTCATCAATTCACGCAGATTCTGTTGATGCGACACTTACCAGATTAACATCATCCCCAATGGATGTCCCAAAAGCACTAATTGCAAACAGTCTTGATCTAATCACACTTCAATTAAAAATTAGAGTAGGAAACAAATCAGCTAGAAGGATTATCCAGGTTTCAGAAATTGACGGAATTCATGAAACTACAGGGGAAATTAGAACACATGAAATTTTCAAATGGAATCCAAAAACAGATACCCATGACTATATGGGCAACAGTGTAATTTTTAGAAAACTCAAAGAAAGAGATGGAGACAGTGACGAAAAAATCAATTATGAATTGACAAAAAGACGATTAGCATTAGAATGGATGGTAAAAAATGATATTCGTGATCATAAAGAAGTAACTGCCAATGTAATGGAGTATTATGCTGATCCAGAAAGATTCTACGAAAGAAAAAGACTAGAGGTAAAATCATGAATCTAATTGGAAAGAAACAAAAAAAGAATGACGAAGAATCAGTTGGACAAATTCATGTGTATAGCTACAAATTACTAAATGAGCATGTAAAATTTTTACATCCAAAATTAAAATCACTAGACAAATCAATCAAGCAGGCAATGATGCCAATCCCATTTGAAGTGTATGTTTCAAGCATGATTTTTTTTAGTTTGATTGCAGGTATTTGCGGAGCAGTTTTAGCATTAATTGTAGCTCAATTCATCAATATTCAACCAGCAAGTCTGAGTTTTTTACTGCCAGTATTAGCAGGATTCATGCTATTTGGAATAACATTTGGAATACTGCAGATGATTCCCAAAGTTAGAGTTACAAATAGATCTTCAAAACTAGTTGAGGAAATACCTCATTTTATTGGATACATGTCAACATTAGCGACAAGCGGCCTTACACTAGAAGGTATTTTCAAAGCGATTGCAAAGGAGGAGACAGAGGAAGATATCGTAAAAGATGCTAGATACATTGTAAGAAATATCGATATTTTAGGCATGGATTTGATTAGTGCAATTAAAGATTTGATACATCGAACTCCAACTGGACCATATTCTGAATTACTAGAAGGCGCAGTAGTAACCGTTCAATCAGGAGGAGATCTTAAAGAATACTTTAATGCAACAGCAAAAGTCCAGCTTGAAGAAAAAAAGATGCTAATGCAAAAAACTACCGAATCATTAGGTAGTGTTGCAGAAATTTATACAATTTTGTTAATTGTATTCCCATTACTTGCGGTAATCATGTTATCAATTATGGGAATAATGAGTCCAAGTCTTGCAGGATTTGATTTGATCACATTAATGAATATTCTAACATTTGCAGTTATTCCTCTTAGTGGAGTTTTGATGTTAGTCATGATGGACACAATGGTACCAAAGAGGTAGAAAGATGGAAAGAGTGCAAAGCAAACAAAAAAGAAAAATAAGAAGAAGGGTAGCAAAACTCGAGCCAAAACAATCAATATTAAAAAATGAGATTCTAAAGACTGTAACATTTTCCATTATTGCATCCATCAGTGTAATTTCAATGAGTTTCTATTTTTCAGAATATTCTGATTCAACAACAATTAGGGATGTAGGATTAATTTTCGGAATACTAGTAGGAATCATTCCCTTAACTATACATCAGCTAAAAGAAGTGCAAAGAAGAGATAGTATAGACAGAAATCTACCAGTTTTTTTGCTTGCACTGTTAAGCTCTGTGCAAAGTGGAGCAAATTTGATCAAAGCAATAGAGCAAGCAGGTGAACGGAATCTAGGAGCACTAACTCCTGAATTAAAAAATCTGAGAGCAAACATCAGTTGGGGAACACCAATTGAGGATGCGTTTGAGAATTTTGCAGAAAGAACAGGGACTAGGGTTGCACGACGTGTTACAGTCTTACTTGAGATGGCAATGAAAATTGGAGGGGATGTGTCAGAAAATCTGGAAATGATTCAAAAGCACGTCTCAGATATGCAAAATATTGAAAAGAGTAGAAAATCAGCTCTTCAGCCATACACATATACAATTTACATTTCATTTGCAGTGTTTTTGGCAGTAGCAGTTTTGTTAACAACTAGTTTTTTTACAGAAATTGAAAAAGTTCAGGAAGGATTATTAGCATCAGGAAGTGGAACGCAGGGATTATTTGGCTCACTTGCAAGCATGGAGATTGAAAAACTAGAATCGGCATTGTTCAATATGGCAATTATCGAAGCAGTATTTGGAGGACTTGCTGCAGGCAAGATTGGCTCAGGCTCTTACGTAGCTGGAACAAAGCACGTAGTAGTGATGATTGTAATCTCAGTTATTGCATTTAATGTATTCTAGTTTTCACTTTGGACATTTTTTTAAAAAAGTGTCAGATTTGAAATATAAAAAAATCATAGAATTGAAAAAAATGTTCATAAAATTGAACATCAAAAGAAATTGTTGTAATAAAAAAACAACACATTTTCATTTTTGTGTGTACTATCGCACAAACAGAGCCTTTAGTTCTATTATGATCTAAATTTTTTATCGATGATGAGGGGAAAATATTTTGTAAAGCATAGTAGTTCTGCGAAAATACTAAATGCAATTACACAAAACGAGTCTAGGTTATTAGAGATGGGAGAAAAAAAGAGATGTCTTACCAAGATCAAGTAAGTAGAATTGCAACAGAGCTTGAAGAGATTTTAGATCTCGACGACTTGGAGGCCAAGGTTTACCTGAATTTACTCAGAGCAGGGCCAATCACTGCAAGTGCTTTAGCAAAAGAGCTAGACATTGACAGAGCAAGAATGTATAGAACAGTGGATAGACTTGTTAGCAGAAATATTATTTCAACAACACTATCTAGTCCCAAGTTATGTATAGCATCAGATCCCCACGATGCATTAAAAATTGCATTAAGCAAAAAAGAAGACGAAGTAAATAAAATTAAAAAGCTAGGAGAGGCAATTATTGATAAAATTAACGATGAAATTACATCAAACCAAATCAATACGGTTCCTACATTCAGAGTTGTTCAAGGTAGGCAGAACATCTATGCAGATATTGCACAATTAATTGAAAATTCTACAGATACAATTTACATTGCAACGACGTTGGATGATGTCTCAAGAATGTATCACAGTACAATTCCAGAAAAAATTAGCATATGTGAAAAGAATGGTGGAACGGTAAGATTATTGGTAGACATGAATGATCCTAAATTGGCACCTTTTGTTAAAAGATTTAATGCAACTGAAACAAAGATTGGCAAACTACCATCAAAGGGACGAATTGTAGTTCAAAAAGATAAAAAAATGATAATGTCTGATCATGCAGCATCATCACAGCACTCGGGGTCAGATTCAGACTTTTCATTGTGTACAAATTCTAATGAGATGGTAGACAACATATTCACATTATGTTCATTCTTGTGGGATTCATCAAAGCCACTCAAGACAATTGATGTCAAAAATTTCATAAAAAAGACAAGTGAAGACTAGTCAGACTAGGGACTCGTCGTTTACTTCAATTGGCTTTCTACCCATAAAACCAGAGTCTTTCTCGTGCCAGAATTTTATTTCTGTCTCACCGTATTTCCAGCAAAGCCAAACTTCCTCATCAAATCGTTTTGAGGGGAAATCAAGCAGTCCCTGTTCAATACTTTTGACTGATACTCCAGTGTTTTCCAGGATTTCTACAGCTTCATAGAATTTTGTAACTGCAGAATTTAATTTCTGCTTTAATGTGATAAACTCTTCAAATGAATTGGTCGTAGAAAGACTCATCTGAATTTGCTGTTCTAATTTTGATACTTCGTTCTTTTTAGAAAGTGCATATTCAAATTTTTTAATCACGTCAGGAAGTGCTGTATTTGCCTCATTCGTTGTAAATAGAGAGAACATGTTCTTTTTCAGGAAGGCTGGATTAAAAATCTTAGGCACAAATTTATTAAGAATTCCACAACAAACTGCAGCATGAGCGAAGAGCAATTTGAAGAGATAATTATTCAAGTAATTAACGGTGCAGTATCTACAATTCCAGCTTATCTTGAAGATATTAAGGAAAACAAAGATACTCTCAAAGTTGAAAACCCCCAAGAATTCGTGTATGGGATTGTAATGGGTATGGCACTTGGGATGGGAGGAGCAATACTGAGTGCACAAAAAGAAGTTCCAACTGCAGAGGATCAGATGAAAATCAGAGACATCGTATACAAACACATACCAGAGATAAGAGAAAGAATATTCAATTGATAGAATTTAATCAAAAAGAGACAGATTTTCTAGAATCACTAGAAGAGGCAAGGATAGCAACATCACATGATGATATTCCGCATGTAAAGCCAGTATCGTTTATTCTTCATGAAAACAATATTTTAGTTGCTACAGATTACAACACTCGCACATTTTCAAACATCAAAGACAATCCAAAAACAGGAATTGTTATCGACATCTACAAATCGGGAAATCACAAAGCAATCTGCATTCAGGGGAAAGTAGAAATTGTTGAAAAGGGATCAGAATTTAAAAAATATTATGAGATTTTTCATAAAAAATTTGAATGGGTTAGAAAAGATCCATGGGCTGAAAATGAGGCTCCATTTTTGAAAATTATCCCAAACAACAAAACATCATGGGGGCTAAAATAAAAGAAGAGTTTGGTTATGGATACATTGAAACGGTGTTGTTAAGAGAATCAATTATTTTGCTGATTTTATTAATATCGAAAGGTTTGTGAACAATTTCTAAAACACCATTTTCTTCTAGTTGTTTTTCAATATTACTTGAAGTACTTCCAGTAACAACAATCACATTAGCAGATGAATCAATTTTTTTGATGTTTTTTAGTGCCTCAATTCCATTTAATTTTGGCATCTCAACATCTAAGAAAAGAACATCAGGCTTGTGTTTTTCATAAAGTTTTATCGCATCCAACCCATCATAACCAGCGGCTAAAACATCTAATCCTTGCATAGTCATCAATTCAGAAAATAGTTCAGTGATTTGAACATCATCATCTACAATAATACAAGTTTTAATCATTAATCCCATATTTGGTATTGATAAACTAAGTAATAAGATATTCTTTTATTACTTATAAGAAAAAGGGTATTTAATTTAAGTATAAAATAAAAAAAGGAGAATTAGAATTGAATATTGTTATTTATTAAATTGCAAGTATTTTTCAGTATTTTTTTTCACAGAGTGACTTTCAGAATCAGCATCTGCCAATTTATTTCTTAAAAAGAATATTCCAGTTAATGTTATTACAAGAGAAACAATGTCAATGGAAGTAATTTCTTCAGACAAGAAAAGTCCTGCAAAAATAATTCCAAAAACAGAGGTAGTAGAATACAGGAGAACAGTTCTAACGGCACCAATTAATTTCAATCCAGCTAAAAAGAACAAGGTAGACACTCCAGTTCCCAGAATACCAATGATTACAATGCTTGGAAGAGACATCAATTCAAAGTCCATAGGAATTTCAAGTATAACTAAAAATGACAATGCAATTATTGCACAAAAAATTGAAGTTATCTGTGTTACTCTTCTTGCATCATATTTATCTCCAACATATTTACATATTGTAATATCAATCCCATATAACAGACCAGAAAGAAGGATCAGCAGATCACCAGATGCAATTTGTTCAAAATTCATTCCATCCAAATATAGATTGTTAGCAATGGGAATAAACACCATTCCAATAATAATCATAGAAAATGGAATGTATTCCTTAATTTTGAGTCGCTCTTTGAAAAATACCATCGCTATGATAAGAGAAAAAATCATTTCTCCATTTATGAAAAGAGATGCATTTACAGCAGTCGAATTATTTAATCCAAAAAAATATGCTGCAAGTGCGGATACTTCAGCCAAACCAATCATAATCATAAAGAATATGTCTTTTTGAGAAAAATTAGAAAATGAATCAGTTTTGCGTGCTATAGGCGTAAAAAATATACTACATACCAGATAAATAATAAACGTCATAAAAATTGGATTTATTTCAATTTGATTAGGACCTATTTCCATCATTGGTTTTGATAGAACGTGTAAAAGTGCAGAAAGTGCAGCAGATGCAATAATTAAATAATATCCAAACCTTGATTTTTTTCCATAGAGTTTAATTTGCAATTAATCCCATATTTGGGATCAGTGTGCTACCTTAATAGTATGATCGTAATAGTAAATAAATCAGTTCAGAATAATCTGAAATATCGAACTTTTCGCAATGTCGGATTCGCTTAATTGGACATCAACAGTCAATTTATTTTTTTCAATATTTATTTTTAAATTAGTAAATGCACAAGCATATTTGTTAATTTTTTTATTATCAACAATAATTTGATCTGACTGATAGATTAAACCATCATCAATTAGACTATTGATTTTACGATATCCAGATGTTCTAGGCAATTGACAATCCTTTAAAATATCATTAATGATTTTAGGAGATTCTGAGACAGATTCAATTATTTTCTTTTTTTCCATATCACCATATGCCTGTAAAATAATCTCATTTACGTAGGAGTCGGAAAGCGTGTACCAAGGATCTTTTGATTTTTTGGATTTTGTTTGAAAAATATTTTCAAATATCTTTTTCTCAATTCCATCTGCACCTTTTCCAAAAAATTCCCTTAAAACAAGATCAAGTTTATCAAATTCTTCAATTGATTGAATAAGAGAAATTCCAAATTTTTCAAAAAGCCTATCGTCAATTTTCTTAACTGTTTTTGAGCCAAGATTTTTTTCAATAATTTCAGTAAGAGATATTACCAATAAACGGTCGAATCCAGACATGTGATATCATTACATGTTCTAGTTTATTAGTTTTTTTTATGGGAATTATAGGTATTTTTAATAAATAGTAATTCCCAAATTTGGGTATTGGCCATACAATTGTTTGATGAGAACGACATAAGGAAATTGTCTGATGAAGAGAGATTCAACTATTGCGAAGAAGTGTTAAAAAATAATGATGATGAGTCAAGACGATGGGATGCAGTTTGGCTTGCAGGAGAATTGGCTGAAAATATGAATCAAAATGACAAAATGCGTCAAAAAGTTGCAGACCTTATGGAATGGGTTTTAAAAAATGATTCAAATGGTGTTGTAAAACATGAAGCAAGTTTTCAGATAGCAGCAAGAAACTTTAGAGAAAAAATTCCAATATTAATGGAAATTTCATTAAATGATGACAGCATACTTTCAAAACATGAAGCTATAGAAGCATTAGGATTGATGCGAGCTTTTGAAGTAGAAGATCAGATTCGAACTTTAGAAAAGGATCAAAGTCGAGACGTTAGAGAAACAGCTGGATTTGTTTTAAAGAGATTCCAAAGATTGAAAGATTGTGGAGAATACACCCCATCAAACATTTTATAATTTGTAAATATTTTGACAATCCGTTTATTCACATACAAAAGACACTATTTGATATATACCTGATAAATAATCAAAATGTGAATTAAATTGTCTAAACCCAATACAGTACCCGAAAAATTAGACACCAACATAAATATCAAAATTATTGCAGGGATTATTTTTTCAGTATTTATTTTCCACACCTATGTGAACAATTTTTCAAGTACTGAAAATGCAGAGGTAATAATTTCAATTTTTTCTTTTCTGAATCCATTGGTAGTCACAATTGCTGCATTCATAGTTGCAATAAAATACATGGATGCAGGGATTTATCGAAAATCATATATTTTTTTAGGTTTTGCATATCTGGGAATATTTTTAGGCGAAGTAACTTATCTAGTCTATGACATAGTTTTACAATTAGACCCATATCCTTCAATTGCAGACATATTCTTTTTCATGCAATACCCACTAGCAATAGCATATCTTATTCTCAACATCAGATTTTTTGCTAGTTTTTCAAATAAATACAAGATGTGGATCATTTTACTTCCATTATTAATTCTGATTAGTTATTCAAGTTCAGCACTGACTGAATTGGGAGAAGCTGGATTTGATTTCTTTTATGGATTGGTTTTCGTTACATCTGCAGGAGTGCTTTTAGCATTTGCAGTTTTAGGTTCAACAATATTCCGAGAAGGGCTGATAGGAAAGGCATGGATGATATTGGTCATAGGAATTTTATCATTGACAATAGGGGATACATGGTATTACTATCTAGAACTTTCAGGAGAGTTTGAACTTTCCCATCCAGTTAATCTTTTTTGGTATGCGGGATATTGGATAATCATTTATGCTTTATACAAACACAAAAAAACCATTTAGTTTTAGAATTATAGAACATCACCATCATTCCAATTAATTTTTCGTAAAATAATAAAAGGTGTTTTTTTAGATTCTTCCGGTAAAATCATTTTTGTATGTGCAGTAAAAATATCAATATTTTTCATTAATTCACGAAATCCTTCATCTGATTCAAAAAACTCCAAATATTTTTCACTCCACTTCCAATCACTATTTTCATTACATGAATATACAATCCAATGATAGGAATTATTCAAATACATAATATCAAATGGGTATAACCTACAATCTATTGGCCTAGATTCATAAATACTACAACCAGATGTTTCTGCATTCCAAAAAACACATTCTATAGAATTATCCTTCTTTTTGAGTGTATCAATATTTTTGCCATTGATTTTTTTTGTTTGGATGTATTTTTCAGGAACAGGCTCAGTTTTCATTATTTTTTGTAAATCATTTGAAAACACTAATGGAACTGCAGAGTCGGTGCAACAGTTTTTATGATTACAGTTACCACACAAATTTTCAAACATAAGCATATGAAGAAGTTATAGAATTAATCATTTTTGTTCACCTAGCAAATGTCACTCAGACAATGTCTGAGTATGCGATTTTGACAATGATGCGATTTTTTTATTGATAGCCGCAACATCCCTTTTTGATAAGGTAGGTTTTTCGTTCTTAACTATCTTGCATTCTTTCGTAATAGGTAGATCTTTGATGTTAGAGTATTGCTCAAAAGTCAATAATGCAATTTCAGATTTTTTCTCATCAATAAATCTAAATTTGACAAGCAATGAAGGAACAATGGAGTCGTTCATCATATTATCATATATGACTAAGATAATAAATCGTTCTAGGTATTTATCGTGAGCATCAAGATCAGGTAAAATAGAATTAAAAAGAGATGATAGAAAACAATTAAGAATTAGTAAATTTTCCAACCAGTAATGGCTGCCAAAATAAAATGCTCTCATATCTTAGTAGAAAAACAAGGTGAATCACTTGCTATTTTAGAGAGAATCAAAAAGGGCGAAAAATTTGGCAAATTAGCAAAAGAATTGTCAATTGATTCAGGCAGTGCAAAAAAGGACGGGAGTTTGGGCTATTTTACAAAAGGCATGATGGTAAAACCATTTGAAGAAGCAGCATTCAAGCTACAAATTGGCGAGATTTCACAGCCAATTAAAACAGAGTTTGGATATCACATCATCAAAAGATTCGAGTAAAATAATTTCATTTCCTTAGACCAAACAATACATAACATTTTTTGGGACATTTAAGCAAAATTATTTGTGGTTTTATTAAATGAAAAAACATTAGAAGAAATTCTAGCACATCTGGAAAAATCAATTTCTAATCTTGCAAAAGAATCATTTGAGAATATAGAAATCGAAGGTGGTTTTTATGGAATTATGAATTTTCTTGAAAATCAGTTCGAAGTAAGACTAGAAAATTTACTAGCAGCAAAAGACAGCAGCATCCATCATTTAGAATCAGGAATGAAAAACAAAGTCATTCAAAGAAAGCAGAAAATCATCAAATTAATTTCTGAACAATATAAAATCTAGAGAAATGCATCGAGTCCTGTTTTCTGAGATTCAATTTCCTGATTTTTTTCCAGCACCTTTGTCATTTTATCCCCCATAGATTTTGCTGCACTCATCTTTCTTTTTCCAATCCAGTAATATGTCTCATCAATTGTATTTTTTGCTATCAGTACAACCAGTTTACCGGTATCTTTTCTTCCAGTTCTTCCTCTTCTTTGGATAAACCTAATTGAGCTTGGGACATTATCGTAAAAAATCACCTGATTTACTTCAGCAATATCAAGACCCTCCTCACCAACTCGTGTTGCAACTAGTACCTGAAAAATCCCATCTCGGAATTTCTGTACGGTTTCAATCTGTTTTTTTTGTTTTAAGCCAGCATCACCTGCTTTGCCAATCAAAATTCCAGCAGAAATTCCCATCTCAGTTAGTTTATTGAAAATTAAATCCACAGAATCACGATAGCTGGTAAATATCAAGGCCTTACCAGGAACAGATTCAAGGATTTCCTTTAATTTTGGAATTTTAGAGTGTTCTATTCCTCGCGATTGTGCTTCTTTTGCAAGATGAATTGCCCTTGTAAAATTAGGATCCATTTCAAAAAGTTCCTTGATTCCTACGCCTTTTTTTGCCTGAGCACGCTCACAGAATTTTAGAAAAGGCGTAATTCCATGAGCCTCTAGAATGTTCAGAGCATAATGAATTCTAATGCCAGTGAAAAGAGGTTTTGCCGAACGTCTATTTTGATTTAATACAAATTGCCGTATTCTCAATAAAGCAGAAAGAGATTGTTGTTCTGCCATTCGAATTCCGTTTTTTCTTAATGCAGAATATTGTTCATCTAATGCTAATTTCAGCAACGTTTGGATTGTTTTAAGTTCTGGAGGAAGCTCTACGTTAATCCACTCAGTATGAGTTTCTTGAGTGTAAGGCTTTACATCTGGACTATCCTCTCTTCTTTCAGCAACACTTGAAATTCGAAGTTTTGTCAAAATCTCTGTTGCCTTTTCTTTTTCACTTGGAAGAGTAGCTGTCATTCCAAGAATTCTAGCAGAAGAATTTTCAAAACTTTCTGCAATTCCAGAATATGCATAATCCCCAGCTGTTCTGTGAACTTCATCAAATACTACAAGACTAAATTGATCAGGGGAAATAATTCCTCTATTCAAATCATTTCTAGCAATTTCAGGAGTTGCGCAGATTACACTATTATTCCAGAGTTTGGTTCGTTTCTGAATTGTGTCCTCTCCAGTTATCAATGAAATATCATCTAACGTCAGGTTTTCTTTTAAGAATTCATAATGTTGATTTGCCAATACCCTTGTAGGAGCTAAAAACAATATCCCACCAGATCCTTTTGACAAATATTCGGCAATTACCTGTAATGCGATGGCAGTTTTTCCCAACCCTGTAGGCAAAACAACTATACAATTCTCTTTGATTGCCTGATTTGCAAGATTTACCTGATAATCACGTTTTTCTATAGAGTTTTTTTGAACATATTTTTTCTCTAGATACTGATCCAAGATATTTTATTAATCACAATTTATTGATTTTATGCTTTCGTGTAGCAAAATACTATCCATTACTCAAAAATGAGCAGATATTTTATCATGAAAATTCCTGATTAACCAATTAATAGAGAAATTGTGAATTAAAGGGGAATTTGAGCCTGAAAATAGGATTAATATCAAGTATATCTTCGAAATCATTCTCAACAAGTGAATCCAGATTCAGACTAGGGAAAGATTTAGGAGAAAATGAAAAATAAAAATTGAAAAAACTAAATTTTATTCTAGTTTTTTCTTTGCTTTGTTTATCATCAAAGTCTCTTCGCGAAGATGTTTTTTCAATAAGGCTTCATGATCTTTTTTGTGAACACTGTATGCTTTGTTTAGAGCCTGTTTTGTTTTTGCTCTTTTAACAGCATTTTCAAATTTTTTGTGAATAACATTCACTTGCGCAGAATAACTTGCCATTAAAACAAAAGGCCACATGATACTAAAGAAGTTTATGTATTTCAAATCCTATTTTCAAATTGCTGAAAATTGATCGCATTGAAAACAAGGATTAGCGTGATCCATATATTGAGCAGGTAAAGACAATCTGTGTGAGTGATTCTTTTGACAGACCAGATTGGGATGAATACTTTATGCTTCAAGCGGAACTGGCAAAGCTTCGCTCAAACTGCATGACAAGACAAGTAGGTGCAGTAATTGTTAGAAATCATAGACAGCTTGCAACAGGTTATAATGGAACACCACCCGGAATTAAAAATTGTTTTGAAGGTGGATGCAAGAGATGCCAACTTAGAATGGAAGGTAAAATAAAATCAGGGGCATCATTGGATAGATGTCTTTGTAATCACGCAGAGGCAAATGCCATTATGCATTGTGCAATTTTAGGGATTGAAGCTGGAATAAAGGGGGCAGTATTGTATACAACATTTGTACCATGTTTGGAATGCACAAAAATGGCAATTACAATTGGAATTAAAAAATTTGTATGTCTTGACTCTTATCCGGAAACAGATTATGATTTACTAAAGGAGGCAGGAGTTGAAGTAATTCAACTGGACAAAAATGAGATTTCAAAATGGGCAAGCAAGCTGGTAAGCAAATACGAGAATTCTGTGTAAGAAAATGCAAGTAAATCTTACAAATACCGAGCAGGTTGAATCAATGCCCCCATCAATGCTCGTATCTGCCACATATGACAATAATTCAAAATCCGCAGTTTTAAAATTCTACAATCCTGAATCTCAAAAACTAATTCTATGGAAAGATGAAACAGGTCACAAACCTTATTGTTACTCAAGATTATCACCAGATGAATTAGATTTTCTTCAAGAAAGAGAAGATGTTTTTGAAATCAAAACTGTTCAGAGATTTGATCTTATTACTGATAAAGAAATTGACATGTCAAAAATCACAGTAGCAGATCCTTTGGCAATTGGCGGGACATCAGGAGACAAAAGTATCAGAAACGTAATTGAAACATGGGAGTCTGACATAAAATATTATGAAAACTATCTATATGATAGAAAATTAATTGTTGGGAAATATTATGAAATAGTTGACAAAAAACTAAAGCCACATGATTTGGAAATTTCTGATGAAGTTAAAATCGCACTGAAAAGTTTGCTGTGGGATAAAGTAGATAGTGAAAGCATGGTAGATTCTGAAGAATTTAAAAAATACATTACAGAGTGGGCAGATTTACTAAATCAGCCAATTCCAAAAATAAAAAGACTTAGTGTAGACATTGAAGTCGAAGCAGAGATAGGAAGAATTCCAGATCCAAAAATTGCCGAAAAAAAAGTCACTGCAATTGGAATGAAAGGCTCAGATGGATTTAATCAGATTTTTGTTCTCAAAACAGAAGGAACTGAAGAAGGAATTAATGAACTAGAGAAAGATATCAAAATCACATTTTATGAATTAGACAAAGAAAAAGAGATGATTCATGATGCATTTAAAATCATTAAAGAATTTCCATTTGTAGTAACATATAACGGAGATGAATTTGACTTGCCCTATCTTTACAATAGGGCAGAGAGATTGGGAATAAAAAATTCTGAAAATCCATTTTACATGATGAGAGATTCTGCAACATTAAAGGAAGGAGTTCATCTTGATTTGTATAGAACACTATCTAATCGCTCATTTCAGATTTATGCTTTCAGCCAAAAGTACACTAATTTTTCACTAAACAGTGTCTCTAAAGCTCTACTGGGCAAAGAAAAGATAGACTATGGTTTAGATTTTGACCAATTATCGCTATATCAAACTGCAAATTATTGCTACAACGATGCCCTACTAACATTTGAGCTTACAAGCTTCAACAAAGATTTACTGATGAATCTTCTAGTCATCATTGCAAGAATCGGCAGAATGCCAATTGACGATATTGCAAGAATGGGAGTATCCCAATGGATTAGAAGTCTACTATATTATGAGCATAGACGAAGAAATTGCTTAATTCCAAAAAGAGAAGAGCTGCAAAGAAGATCAGAGGGAGTATTATCAGATGCAGTGATTAAAGATAAGAAATATCGCGGAGGTTTGGTAGTTGAGCCAAAAGAAGGAATTCATTTTGACGTAGTGGTCATGGATTTTGCTAGCCTGTATCCTAGTATCATCAAAGTTAGAAATCTTTCATATGAAACAGTAAGATGCTCTCATGAAGAATGCAAAAAAAATATTATTGAGCAGACAAATCATTGGACATGCTCTAAAAGAAACGGACTAACATCAATGATTATTGGATCACTAAGAGATTTGAGGGTAAACTATTACAAGAGCTTATCAAAAAAAGAGACCCTTACAGATGAACAAAGACAGCAATACACAGTAGTCAGTCAAGCGCTTAAGGTTATTCTAAATGCAAGTTATGGTGTAATGGGTGCAGAGATATTTCCACTATATTTTCTACCCGTGGCAGAGGCCACAACAGCCATAGGGAGACACACAATTTTAGAGACAATTAAAAAATGTGAGGCAGCTGAAATCGAGGTATTATACGGAGATACGGATTCATTATTCATTAAAAAGCCAACAAAAGAACAGATCCAGACAGTAATCGAACAAGCAAAAAAGGATCACGGTGTAGATTTAGAGATTGATAAAACATACAGATACTGTGTGCTAAGTAATAGAAAGAAAAATTATCTTGGAGTAACAAAAGATGGAAGTGTTGATGTCAAAGGGCTTACAGGAAAGAAATCACATACACCGCCATTTATCAAAAAATTATTTTATGAATTGCTAGATGTACTATCAAAAGTTCAAACAGTAGAGGATTTCGTAAAAGCAAAACAGCAGATTTCAGAAAAGATTGCAACGTGCGGTAAAAAAGTAGAAGCAAAAGAAATTCCACTTGAGGATTTAACATTTAATGTGATGCTCAGCAAAGCCCCATCAGAATACACAAAAACAATTCCTCAGCACATCAGGGCTGCAAAACAATTAGAAACAATTAGAGAGATAAAGAAAGGGGACAGAATTTCATTTATCAAAATTTTAAACAAGCCAGGTGTGAAACCTGTAGAAATGGCAAAAAAAGAAGAGATTGATTCAAAAAAATACATGGAATTTATGGAATCAACACTTGAGCAAATCACATCATCGATGGATTTGGACTTTGACACCATTTTAGGAAAGCCAAAACAGACAGGATTAGATGAATTTTTTTGGAGTTAGAATAGACAATGGAAGTAGACGGAACGCTTCTGACATTATTAGGAATTACTGCAGGAGTTTTAATTTTAATGGGATGGGTGGAGCAAATCTACAAAGGATACAAGACCAAACGACTCAAAGACATTTCAAAATTTCTAATGATTTTCATTGCAGCTGGTTCAATTTTATGGCTAGTATATGGCATAATAATATCAGATGTATTCATTATTGGAACTAACATGTCAGGATTGATTCTGATGATTATTGTATTAGGAATGAAAAAAAGATACGACATTAGAGCAAATTCAAATTAAACATAATGAAGGATTAAATACGATACAAAAAATTTCAAAGAAAGATGTTTGTAATAAATTGTAAAAATTATGAAGAGATTTCAGGTGACAAAATAATCAAATTTGTCAAAACTGCTGAAAAGATATCAAAAAAATATAAAGTAAAGATTGCAATTTCTCCACCTCAGCATTTGGTTGGAGTAGTTGCAAATAGTTCGATTCCAATTTTTTCCCAGCATGTTGATGATTCAAAAGTTGGTAGTACTACGGGGTTTATCATCCCAGAGTTGTTAAAGAAATCCAAAGTCAAAGGTTCTTTAATTAATCACAGTGAGCATAGAATTTCAAGAAAAGAGATTGAAAGACTAGTATTAAAATTAAGAGAATTAAAAATGATTTCAATTCTTTGCGTAAAAGATCTTGCAGAAGTAAAAAAATATGTTAAATTAAATCCAGATTATATTGCAATAGAGCCTCCAGAATTGATTGGATCAGGTAAAGCAGTATCTAAAGAACAACCAGAATTGATTTCAAAAGCAGCTAGTATAATAAATAATTCAAAAAACAAAACAAAACTTCTTTGTGGTGCAGGTATTGTATCGGGTGAAGATGTAGCAAAGGCAATAGAATTAGGATCAAAAGGCATCTTAGTTGCCAGTGGAATTATCAAGGCAAAAGATTGGAATAAAATAATTTCTGAATTTGCCAAGGCATTAGTTTAAAAAGCCAAAAAATTTACGCAATTTTGCATGGTAAAAACAAAGCCAGTATATGCATTTGAAGAGGCAGATAGTAAAAATAGAATGCTTCTAGGTGGAAAAGGAGCAGGGCTCAGCGAGATGACCCGTCTAAAGCTTCCAGTACCTCCAGGATTTACGATCACAACTGAAGTTTGTAACAAGTATTACGATAACAATAGAAAACTTCCCAAAGATGTCATGCCTGCAGTAATGAAAAATATTGCAAAAATGGAAAAAAAGACAGGTAAAAAATGGAATTCCACTAAAAATCCATTACTAGTTTCAGTTCGTTCCGGTGCTGCAATATCAATGCCAGGAATGATGGATACGATTTTGAATTTAGGGCTAAATGAGAAAACAGTAGAAGGTTTTGCAGAGCAAACAAAAAATCCACGTTTTTCATGGGATTCGTATAGGAGATTTATTCAATTATTTGGCAAGGTAGTATTTGGAGTATGTGATACAAAGTTTGATCATGTACTAGACTCTGTAAAAGAAAAACAAGGAGTCACAGATGACAGTAAACTAAGTGTAGAGTCATTAAAAAATATTGTATCAGAATACAAAAAAATCTGTGAAGAGCATACAAAAAGAAAATTCCCAGACACCCCAGATGAGCAATTAGTGTTATCCATTGAGGCTGTTTTTAAAAGTTGGATGGGAGAAAGGGCAATAGTTTATCGTGAAAAAAATAACATTACAAAAGATATTGCAAATGGGACTGCAGTAAATGTCGTTGCGATGGTGTTTGGAAACATGGGAGATGATAGTGCAACAGGAGTGGTATTTACAAGAAACGGGAATAACGGTAAAAAAGAGTTAGAAGGAGAATATCTAATCAATGCTCAAGGCGAAGACGTTGTTGCAGGAGTAAGGACAGGGAAAAACATTGAATTTCTAAAAAAAGACATGCCAAAATCACATAGGGAGTTAAGCAAGGCATGTGCAAAATTAGAAAAACATTTCAGAGAACCGCAAGATATTGAATTTACTATCGAGCAAGGAAAGTTCTACTTGTTGCAAACAAGAACTGCAAAGATGAGTGCAAGTGCACTTGTAAAAACATCAGTAGACATGGTAAAAGAAAAACTAATTGGTAAAAACAGGGCACTTGCAAGAATTCCTGCTCAGCAATTAGAAGCATTACTTCACAGAACTATGGATGAATCAAAAATTAAAAATTATAAACAATTAGCCAAAGGAATTGCAGCATCACCAGGAGCTGCAAGCGGAATTGTAGTATTTGATGTAAAAAAAGCAATAGAATTAGGAGATACAGGAAATAAAGTTATTCTAGTAAGAAAAGAAACAAAGCCCGAAGATGTTCCAGCATTCTTTTCATCAGAAGGTATTTTGACTAGTTTGGGAGGAAAGTCATCCCATGCAGCAATTGTATCAAGAGGAATGGGAAAGCCATGCATTGTAGGATGCCCAGAATTAAAAATCAATTACGATAACAACACATGTACTGCAAACGGAATAACTATCAAAGAAAAAGATACAATCACCATTGACGGAAGTGCAGGAACTGTCTTTATCGGTGAAGTCCCAACAGTAGAGCCTAAAATGACAAAAGACTTTGAGCAAATCTTAGATTGGGCACAAAAAACCAAAACACTCGGAATTAGAGCAAATGCAGATACTCCAGAAGGAGCGAAACTTGCAAGAGAATTTGGAGGCCAAGGAATCGGATTATGCAGAACAGAAAGAATGTTCAATGGCAGTGACAGAATTAATTTATTTGTAGAAATGATTATGGCAGAAAATATTGAGGAGCGAAACAAAATTTTAAGCAAATTAGGCCAACTACAAAAAAGTGATTTTATTGAAATTTTACAAGCAATGGAAGGGTATGAGGTAACTATCAGATTACTAGATCCTCCACTTCATGAATTCTTACCCAATCCAGAAGAATTGTCAGAAAGAATTCAGAAACTCAAAACAAGTGGAGATGCAGAAGGGGTAAGAAAAACAGAAATTATTTTAAAAAGAGCAAGAGAGCTTGCAGAAATCAATCCAATGATGGGACATAGGGGTGTCAGAGTAGGTATTACATATCCCGAAATTTATGAGATGCAAATTCGTGCAGTATTTGATGCACTAGTTGAGCTAACAAAGAGAAAAGTAAAGGCCCACCCACAAATAATGATCCCACAAATAAGCAGCATTGCAGAATTAAACCACATAAAGAAAATCTATGACAGAATCAAAAAAGAGACAGAGACAAAACACAAGATGAAATTAAAGATCAACTTTGGTACCATGATCGAGGTTGTAAGAGCAGCACTTACTGCAAATGAACTTGCAACAACTGCGGAATTCTTTAGTTTTGGAACCAACGATTTGACACAAGGTACATTTAGCTTTAGCAGGGAAGACGTAGAAGGGAAATTCCTTCCAGAATATATGGAAAAAGAACTTCTTGAGAGAAATCCATTCCAATCAATTGATGTTAACGGCGTAGGAAGTTTGATCAAAATAGGCGTAACTGCAGGACGTGAATTGCGACCAAACATGGAGATTGGAATATGTGGAGAACATGGAGGAGATCCAAACTCCATTAAATTCTGTCACAGTATTGGTCTGAGTTATGTTAGTGCATCACCGCATAGAATTCCTATTGCCATTATTGCAGCAGCACAAGCTGCAATTGAGCAACCAAAAAAAGCAAAGAAAAAGAAAAAGTCCAAGAAATAATAAATAATTCCAAATCAAAGTATTTTCATAATGACAAAAAGTATTAGATGTTCAGATGCAGGAAAAGATTGTAGTTGGTCCACTACTGCACAAACAGAAGAAGAACTCATGGGAAAAGTAACTCAACATGTGATAGAAAAACACAAAGAAATTGAACTAAACGCCGAAACAATTTCCAGCATAAAATCACTCATCAAAGAAGTTTAACCTCATACAGGCAGCAAAATCATTTCATCAAACTATAGATTTTAAAACTAACTAGGATAATTCAAAATGAATTGTTACCACGTATTGATTCTATAAAGCAAATAAGGCAAAAGATAGGCATTACACAGAAAAAATTAGCCACAATGACAGGAGTTAGTACTTCGATGATTAATCAAATTGAATCAGGAAGAAGTCAGCCAAGCTATGAAACTGCAAAGAGAATTTTTGACAGTCTTGCAAAACTAGAAGGGGAATCATCATCTCATACAGCAGGTGATTTTTGCAGTAAAGATATTGTAAAACTAAAACCCACCAACACTCTACATGATGCAATCAAAAAAATGCATCAGTTATCAATTAGTCAGATTCCTGTTTTTAGTAACTCAGAAGTTGTGGGAGTTGTGTCAGAAGATGGAATAGTAAAACATCTAGCAGATGTAGGAGAGTCAGAGCTAAAAAAGGCAAAGCTTGCAGACACAATGGATCCTGTTCCACCAATTGTGGACTTTGACACTCCAGCAAATGTACTTGTTCCATTAATTAGATATTCAAAATGTATTCTTGTTACAAAAAAATCAAAAATTGTTGGGATCATTACAGCTTCTGATACTTTGAAAATGATGGAGTAAGTATGAATAATTTTAAAAAATAAATTCCTAATTTTGATTAATCATTTTCCATTTTTTAGGAATAAAATATTACTCTTTGGGATGAGAGCAAAGTTCTGCAAGAACACCATGAAGGGATTTTGGATGAATGAAAGTAACCTTAGTTCCTGCAGAGCCAGGTCTAATTTTTCCTAAGAATTGAATTCCACATCCTTCCATTCTTTGCACTTCACCTTCAATGTTGTCAGTTTCTAATGCCATGTGATGTAATCCTGGTCCTTTTTTGTCAAGAAATTTTTTGATGGGACTAGAATCATTAGTTGGCTGCATTAATTCAACACGACCATTTTCTAAATGAATAATTGCAACTTTAACACCTTCAGTTTCTACCGTTTCAAATTCTACACTATCTACCCCTAAGGCTTGTTGATACACTTTGGCAGATTCTTCTACATCATTTACAGCAATCGCAATATGATCAATTTTCATCTAAAAGACCTCTTTTGGACGATATTCACCAAATACCTCTCGGAATGTATTACTGATTTCACCAGTTGTTGCAAATGCCTTGGCAGCAGTAATTATGTAAGGCATTAGATTTTCGTCAGTGTCAGCAGCACTTTTCATTGCAGAGAGTGCTTTTTCCCATTTGTTTTTGTCTCTAGAGTCACGTAACTTTTTGAGTGCCTTTTTCTGTTGAATTTCGACATCACCGCCAATACGTAGCAAGTCAGGTTGCTCTTCTTCTTCGGCATATTTGTTCATTCCAACAATAATTCGTTCACCGTCATCGATTTCTTTCTTTAGACGATATGCATTAGCTCGGATTTCAGATTGGAAAAAGCCTTTCTCAATTGCCTTAACAGACCCACCCATCTTTTGGATTTTTTTAAGATATTTCCATACGCCGTCTTCAATTTGATCACATAATTCTTCAAGATAGTATGAACCTGCAAGAGGATCAGCAGTTTTTGTAATTCCACTTTCATGTGCAACAATTTGTTGTGTTCGAAGTGCAATTTTTGCAGACTCTTGAGTTGGAAGAGCAAGGGCCTCATCTCTAGAATTAGTGTGAAGTGATTGAGTACCACCTGCAACAGCTGCCATTGTTTGAATTGCAACTCGAATGATGTTATTGTCAGGTTGCTGCGCAGTTAGGGATTCTCCACTAGTTTGAGTATGGAATTTTAGCTGTAGTGAACGAGGGTTTTTTGCATGAAACATTTCTTTTAAAATTTTGGCATAAACTTTTCTTGCCACCCTAAACTTTGCTACTTCCTCAAAGAATTCAATAGTGCAACAAAAGAAGAATGAAAGACGTGGGGCAAAGTCATCGATTTTCAAACCTGCATCCAAACAAGTTTGAATGTATGCGATTGCATTTGCCAATGTGAATGCAACCTCTTGTGTTGCAGTACAGCCAGCTTCTCTCATATGATATCCAGAGATTGAAACGGGATACCACGATGGAACTTTTTCTGCACAGTATCCAATCATGTCACCAATTAATCGCATCGAGGGTTGAGGAGGATAGATGTATGTATTTCTTGCAATATACTCTTTTAAAATATCATTCTGAGTTGTTCCACGTAGTTCATGGCTTTTGAATCCCTGTGCTTCTCCAACTGCAATGTAATATGCCAATAGTGTTGAGGCTGTGGAATTGATTGTCATTGAAGAACTGACTTTACCTAAAGGAATACCATCAAATGCAGTCATCATATCTTTAATGGATGTTATTGATACGCCAACTTTTCCCACTTCACCCTCTGCTTGGGGAGAATCAGAATCATAGCCAATCTGAGTTGGCAAGTCAAAGGCCATACTAAGCCCGGTTTGGCCTTTTTCAAGCATGAATTTGAATCGCTCGTTTGTAAGTTTTGCATCACCAAATCCAGAATACTGTCGCATTGTCCAAAATCTTTCACGAAACATTCCTGGATGAATGCCTCTAGTGAAGGGATATTTTCCGGCATCCTCTACAGGTCTTTTTTTGTTTGATTTTTGGTAAATACGTTTTACAGGAAAAGACGAATCAGTGAAAATTTTCTTTTCAGGACTTTTTGATTTTGTTGATTTTTTTGTAGCCATTTTTATCACTTTAGCAAAGATTTTGTAATTTTATCTCCTGCATCAAATGGATCTATTGTTTTAGTCTGTAATTTTTTGAGGTAATTTGAGAATGATTTATCAGAATCTAACATATGATCCATCTTTTCTTTGATGTTATTTAAAACAATATCTTTTAGTTCTGCTTCAAGTCGTTTTTGGTCTTTTTCCTTCTTGACTTTCTTTTTAGATATCATCAGTTCTTTGAGAGTTTTTGCAAATAGTGTAATTCCAGAATTCTTTTTTACAGATGTCTTAAGGATAGTAGGATTTCTAACTGAATCTCCAATAAAGTCTCTAACTGCATCAAATAGTTGATTTGTTCCAGCAAGATCACTTTTGTTAACAAGATAAACATCACCAATTTCAGTCAACCCAGCTTTGATAGTTTGAATGCTATCACCAGTATTGGGATTAAAAACAACAACGGTAATATCTGCAATATTAGAAATCTCAACTTCTGTTTGACCAGCCCCAACACTTTCAATTATTATTGGATTGAATCCTGCAAATTCTAAAATTCGAATACTATTACGTAATGAACGAGACACTGCACCTGTTGCCCCACGAGAAGCGATACTTCTGATGTATGTTCCAGAATCTGTGGATTCAGTCATCCTAACTCTATCGCCAAGTATGGCACCGCCAGTGACATGACTAGTAGGATCAATTGCAAGAACAGCGGGTTTTGTGCCTAATTTTTTCATCTCTACTGCTGTTTTGTTAATCAGTGAGCTTTTTCCAGCACCAGCAGGCCCAGTGATTCCAATAATGATGGATTTACCAGTATCTTTGAAAATTTTCTTTATTATTTTTTTAGCTTCTTTTTGATCATTTTCCATAATTGTTATGGCTTTGGCAATGGCACCTCGTTTTCCTTTCTTCAAATCTGCCAACAGGTCCATCACACAAATAGAATTCAGAGGTGCAATAAAATCTTGTATCTGATCTAAGGTTTGGAATAGATTACAGGAGGTGTAGGATCACCAAGTGTATGAATCTCAGTTTTTAATTGTACATGTCCAAATTCCTTATGGTCAATTTCCAAAACTACAGGATGTATTTCCCAGCCATATTTTGGTACATCTTGAAATGGCACAATTTCAATAAATTGTGATTCAGAGAAAGTTTTTTGAAAGGATTCATCCATTCCAAGTATTTCCATTACAACCGTAGTTGTCTTATCGGATTTATCAAGGAATGAAATTTCCACGTGTCCAGTATCATAGTATACTGCATCTACTTGAAAAGTTTGACGCAGTTCATCTTTATCATCAGTTGCTCCCCCTGTGAGAAAAACTAATGCCAAAATAGTGAAAACTCCAAGAAATATTGGAGGGCCAAGTTTTTTAGCCATCTTTGAATTCTTTTCTCATTCGTCTTAGGAGTTTTGAGTTGATTCTAATTCTTTCCAGTGTTTGTGTTTGTGTTCTTTCAGTTCCAGGAGTAGGATTTTTTTTGAAGAATGTTTTAATTTCTTTTTCCATCGAGTCATCAGCTACTGAAGAGATGCTTGCTACAATTCTATTAAACAAAGGATTTCCATGTCCAACTTTTTTGTTTAATTTTTTCCAATTTTTCTTCAACCATGGCCATAAAACCTGATCACCGTATGGATTAGCTGCTACTTTCATGATAGGTAATTGCATGTTTTGTGAACGAACATGTGGAGTTTGAGAAAAGTCAAGTGATTTTAGTAATAGTTTTTTGTCTTTGAAACTACACATGGCACCTAGAAATCGAAGTTTTTCTTCCATGGTTTTTGCATTCTTGTATAGTTTGGTCAATTCCGCATGAGTTTTTAAATTTCCATTCCATGCAGCAATAGAGCAAATAGGCTCGACCAAATCGGGTGTGATCGAACTCGGAGATTTTAAGAATTTTTTGTATCTTCTAATTGCCTCTTCTGTTACCTCATCATCATTCATTTTTCCCAATGCCGAAATTACAAAAGAGCGTAAAAGGGCATCAGTGTGCTTGTCTGATTTTTTTGGCTCCCATCCTAAATTAAATAAAATTTTTCTAAAATAATTTATGGCATAATTTCTAATCTCTTCGACAAACTTTTCATCAAATGCTCTAAAGTATAACGATGCCAGATTGTGTGCAACATTAACTGATGCAAGATAACTATCTTCATCAAAATAAGCATCAGAAAAGTCAAGATAATTTCGAATTTGTTCATTTCCAGAAACACAAAGTGAGAATAAATCATTTTGAATAGCCCATCTATCAATTGCAGGGATTCGTTTTTCATCTACCAGCATTTTCAAATCAAGAAGAATTCCTTCATCATATTTTACACGATAGAATCCTTTTCTTCCATAGTTTGCAACAAAGCCTATTGTGTTTTTAGGGAGTTTCATTGACAAGGATTTTTTTGTAAATAGTTTTTTGGAAATTTCGCCATCCAATCCCAAAGATAGTGGGATGGACCACAAGCCCTTGCTGAATTTTTTATCTGGTTCTAGCAAATACCTCTTCTGTTTTAGCTTGAGTGTGTTTCCATCTTGATTTACTTCAACTAATGGAAATCCAGGTTGTTTTAGCCACGTATGGACCATAGAGGAAACAGGCATGCCAGATGCCTTTCCAATGGCATTCCACAAATCTTGTCCTTCAGCATTTTTGTATTTGAAATTTGACAAATATTTTTTTAGGCCCTTTTGGAAATTTGGCTCTCCAACATAATTCTCAAGCATTCTCAAAATACATCCGCCTTTATCATAAGAAATCGCATCAAAGATTTCTCGAATTTCAGCAGGTGAATTTACCTTAACATCAATTGGGTGTGTTGTTTTAAGGGAATCAAGGCCCATTGCAACATTCATCGCATCCTCAATGAATTGATTCCACAAATCCCATTCTGGATAAAATTTGTCTACAAACTTTGTAGCCATAAATGTTGCAAAGCTTTCATTTAGCCACAAATCATTCCACCATTTCATAGTAACTAAATTTCCAAACCACTGATGGGCAATTTCATGGGAGATTACTTCGGCAATGAATTGTTTGGTTCTAGTTGATGATGTTTTAGTATCATAAAGTAGAATTGTTTCTCTAAATGTAATTGCACCCCAGTTCTCCATTGCACCTGCTGCAAAATCAGGAACTGCGATTAAATCAAGTTTGGGAAGAGGATATTTTATTCCAAAATATTTTTCATAGGATGTCAAAAGTTTTTTTCCTAGTTCCAAGGAAAACTTTCCTTTTGATTTATTTCCCTTTGTTGTAACTACTCGGATCTGAATCTTTCCAACTTTTCCTGTTAGATACTCAAACTCACCAACACCAAGATAAATCAAATATGTTGAAACAACAGGGGTCTTTCCAAAATTGTAAATTGTTTTGGCACCAATTTTTTTCTTTGATTTAATTGGCATATTAGATATTGCTGAGAATTTATTGTCAGCAATTATTGAGATTTCAAATGTAGCCTTTGCTTCAGGTTTATCCCAACATGGAAATGCACGTCTGGCATCTGCTGCCTCAAACTGGGTCGTTGCAAGATATTTTGTTTTACCGTTTTGCTGGTATTGACTTCGATAAAATCCAAGTAGTCTGTCATTTAATATGCCTTGGAATTCAATAGAGATGATAACTTTGCCCTTGATTTTTTCAGATAATTTAATTTGTAATTCTTCTTTTTTTGAATCTAGTATTGGGGTTGATTTAACAATATTTCCTCCCGATTTCACATTACAGGATAGTATTTTTAATTCAGCACAATCCATAGAGATTGTATTTGTGGATTTTTTACAATCAGCGGTAATAATTTCAGTACCAGAAAATGTGAATTTTTTAAGATCCGGCTCAAAAGTTAATTCATAATTAATCGGAATGATGTCCACGACTGAGGTACTTTGTTTAGGCTTTAAGTAGATTTTCCATTTTCAGGGATCATGTCCAAGGATCTGATCTTTCATCCCAAGAAATTGCATTAAAGCTATTGTCAGATATAGAAATACTATCACTAAGACCTGACAATAAACACTCATCTGAGCAATGAGTCAATTCTGAAATTTTCATGTATTTTCCACAGTTTTTACAATATTTTCCCATTTCTCATCTCACCAGATTATCACTCAGCATAGTTTTAAGAAATAAGGGTATAAAATAATCCACAATTATCATTTCTGAGAACAAATATCATTTATGATAATGCTATCTCAAAAATGGATCCAACTTATATTCTCATTTTACTTTGGATTTTGTTAGTTGGATTCAAAAACAAAGTCACAGCAACATCCACCAAAAAAAGAAAAAACACGAAGTGTAACTTATCGCTTACCAGTGAAATTAATTGAGGAGATTGAAGCTGAAGCAAGCAATCACAACATCTCACATAATGTAATGGCAAGACAAATTTTAGAAAAATATGTCCAATGGGATAGGTACACAGAAAAAATGGGAATCATTCCAATACCAAAGAAAATTTTAGATATTTTTGGGGCAGAAATGAGTTCAGAAGATATTAATGAGATTATCAACGTAATAAAGCCCGTAATTAAAGACACAGTATTATTTATCAAAGGAGGGTATGATTTGAAAAGATGTATTGAGATATTAGAAGACTATATGCGAGCATCAGGAATGAAGTCAGATCACAGAATAGAAGGAAACATACACCATTTTGTAATTCAGCATGAGCTTGGAAGTAATTGGTCAATATTCACAGAACAACTATTACAAGAGATATTTCATGAATTCTTACCAGATACAAAAATGAAATCACAGACAACAGAATCCACTGTTGTAGCATCTATTGCACTGGGCAATGATTTTAGTGAACACGATTATTAAAAATTAAAGAAGATTAGTTTGTGTTGAAAACTACATCAACAGTAATCTTTCCATCACAGAATCGTGTATTGACTTCTTTAATTTTACTCTTATACAAAAAGAGTCTTTTTCCTTCTTCAGTGATTACCCCCGAAGTACGAACCATGTGTGAGTCATGAAGTTGTTGTATTCTCCTATATACGGTGCTCAGAGGAATATTTTTTTCTCGGGATATTTCAATTGCAGATTTTGAAGAATTCATTACGGATTCCAATATCAATCTACAATACTTGTCAGATAAGATTTCAAGAAAAACTTCTTTTCTTTCTGGCTCTTCGATTTTTAATTGATTTAGAATTTGCATGTTATTACTAGGTGATTTTGAGTTATAATGAGTGAGAAGGCAATAAAGTGCACTGCAAGACAAATGCAGAATTATGAAATTAGATATCTAATTTGTTACTTTGATCTGCTTTGAGCCCTTTGTATCGATTTCTAATGGTAACTTCAGTTACACCTGCTGCTTCTGCTAGATCTCGTTGAGTGATAGATACTCCATTGTGAACGCATGAGAGGTATAATGCAGTAGCTGCCAATCCCATAGGATCTTTTCCTGCAGATTCTTTGCGTTCTTGTGCCTCTTTTAGAACTTTAACGGCATAACGTTTAGTCTTCTCAGAAATATCTAATTTACTTGAAATTCTTGCAATACATTGGATGGAATCCACAACAGGCATTTTTAATTCCAATTCATGGTGCAGTAATCTATAACATCTTGCAATATCTTTTCGCTTTACATTTGCAGCATCTGCAATATCTTTTAGAGTTCGAGGTGTTTCTGTATCTCTGCATGCAGCATAAAGGGATGCTGCAATCATTGCTGTAATAGAGCGTCCACGAACAAGTTTTTTCTCCAATGCTTTTCTGTAAATGTATGATGCTTTTTCAAGAACATTTGCAGGAATTGCAATCTTGTCTTTTAATTTATTCAAATCACCTAGTGCTTGTCGTAGATTTCTATCAACAGGTTCATGAACTTGGCTTCTGCTATCCCAGGTCCTTAGTCTCTCAATTGTACTTTTCATTGATGTAGTAAGTGGTTTTCCTGATGCATCCTTGTTTAATGGATTAATTACAGTAGATAATCCCATGTCATGAATCATCAATGATGATGGAGCTCCTGTTCTTGCAGGATCTGTCCCACCTTCTTTTGAAAATGATCTCCACTCTGGTCCTGAATCTTGAGAGGTTTCAGAAATTACAAACCCGCATTTACCACAGAATCTTTCTCCTGTAACATCATCTGTAAGCAAAGAATTTTTTCCACAACGTAAACAAAGAGAGTTTTGATTTGTAGTTACCATCTAAACTAACCTTATTCTTGTGCTCTTTTTAGAGAAATCTCAATTGAGGAAACATCTCGATTTCTTCCATCTTGAGAAACTAATGATTCAGAACCGATTTTAACATCGCCAATTACAAATGCGGGCTTTGTTTTCTGCAGCACTATTTGAGCAACATCTACTGCATGAGCAATTGTCATTCCTCTGGCTTTAATTGTGATTAAAGGCATTGTAGCTAGTTGGATAATTGCAGATGTGACATAAGTCATCAATGGTTTTTTTCCGATGAAAATTGTATCTTTAGAATTGTTTGACATATTGCAATCGTATTAACGTATAATTTAAACTGAGTATATGTGGCTAGTCGCAAAATATCTAAAACAAAAAAAGAAAAAGACTTTTGACATACTTGGAAATAATTTAGTTCAAAATTAATTAAACAAAACTAGTCTAAATTCATCAATTACGATGTTTTGGTAAACATTCTCGGCAATAGACTGGTCTTCCCTCTTTTGGCTCAAAAGGAACTTCAGATTCTTTGCCGCAGTCAGAACATGTACATTTGTACATTTTTCTATCTTCGGACATAGTTAGCTTGACTTTCTCAACTATAAGAACGGTAGGTATTTTTAGAAAAAATCGTAAACCATTAAGATTAGTAGAATTTATGCTATTACAGAAATTTCAGGACTGGACATTCCTCCATAGCCAGGATCAATTTTTTGTTTAGGATTTAGTGAAGTGTCATGGTGACATGCCTTGTTGCAAACAGGACAGAATTTTCTATCAAGTACAATACATTGGCAAATATGATTTTTTACATATGCTTGAGCTGCATTATTCCACTCTCCTGTACCATTACAATACACACACGTATTTGGACCAGAGGAGCCAACTCCTTTACAAAAATCACATACGTCTTCTGTCATACCTGCTTTTACCAATACAATCTAATTTTTGAATCAATATATTTGAAGAGATTAAAGTATTACACCTAAAAAAATAGATTGACGAAAATCAAATAAACCCTTTAAAACCAAGAAAATATAGAAATTATTATGAAGCAAAAAACTGCATCACGAAGCATCAAAATATTAGTTGCCAAGTTAGGCCTTGACGGTCACGATAGAGGAGCTCTAGTGTTATGTAGAGCATTCAGAGATGCGGGAATGGAGGTAATCTATTCAGGATTATTTGCAACACCAGAAAGAATTGCACAGATTGCCGAAGATGAGGATGTGGATGCTGTTGCAATGAGTTTGCTTAACGGTGCACATGGGACGCTTTTCCCAAGAGTAGTAAAGGCATTAAAAAAGAAAGGAATCAATGACGTCCTAATAGTTGGCGGAGGAGTAATTCCAGACATTGATCACAAAGATTTGATAAAGTCAGGAGTCGATCATGTATTTGGTCCTGGAACACCATTGCCAACAATAATTGATCACATTACAACAGGCGTTTCAAAATTAAGAAAAATATAAGAAAAAAAGATTATTCTGTGGAATCAGGCCACATCATTTTACGCATTTCTTTACCAACTTTTTCAATTTGGTGTTCGTCATATTCTTTCATGTATTTGTCAAATGCATCTTTGCCGTTTTTCTGATATTCAGAAATCCACTCACTGTTGAATGTACCATCTTGAATCATGGTAAGAACTTTTTTCATGTTTTCTTTATTTGCAGAATCCATTACCATTGGGCCACGTGTTAGACCACCATATCTTGCAGTTTCACTTACACGTCTCCACATACCATTAATTCCATATCTCTGAATCATATCTACGATGAGTTTTAGTTCATGTAAAACCTCAAAGTATGCAATCTCAGGCTGATATCCTGCTTCAACAAGAGTCTCAAATGCATTTGTCACCATAGAAGCTGCACCACCACAAAGGTCTGCTTGTTCACCAAACCAATCAGTCTCTACCTCCTCTTTGAAAGCAGTTTTGATCAAGCCGGCTCTTGCACTTCCAATTGCTTTTGCAATTCCTAATGTTCTATCCCAAGCTTTTCCTGTAAAATCTTGTTCAACTGCAACAATTGCAGGAGTTCCAAAATTATCAAGGTATGTTTCTCTAACTTTTGAGCCAGGTCCTTTTGGAGCAACCATGATCAGGTCAACATTACTTGGAGCTTCAATCCATTTCCAATAGATAGCAGCTGCATGAGAAAATGACAATGCTTTTCCTTCAGAAAGATTTGGTCCGATTTCATCCTTGTATACTTGTCCTTGAATCATATCTGGAATCAAAATGTGTATAATGTCTCCTTGTTTTGTTGCATCTGCAACTGACATTACTTTGTGACCGTCAGATTCTGCCTTTTTCCAGCTGTTACCGCCTTCTTTAAGACCAATTATTACATTCAGACCAGAGTCTTTCATGTTGTTTGCCTGTGCATCACCTTGGATTCCATAACCGATTACAGCGACTGTTTGATCCTTTATAGGATCAAGGCTGATTTCATTATCCTTCCATGTTTTTGCCATGAATTTTTCAAGAATGCTGCAAATATTAACTATGAAATTTAGATTTCAATTATTTTTTCACATGAACGACATTTTACTGTGACTTTTTCTCCATGTAGCCGGACAAATCTCTTTGAGCCACATTTTGGACAAATTGGGCAGGCTCTAATAGGCTCCATCAGTATTTTGTAGGATTGGTATCAGATTTAGAAATTACGGAAAGTCTGTTTTTTGCATTAATTTTTGTCAGCAAATCATAAACGGCATTTGGAATAAAGTCTTTCCAGTTTTCATCAGAGATAATCATTGAGCGAATTCTTGTTGCATTGAATTGAGTTCTATCCAAAAATTTTGGCGTTACCACCTCAATATCAGAATCAGCAAGCAACATTGAAACATAGTCATTCCCACTATACACTTTATCAAAATTAGGTAATGCGGATTTTAGATATGATGCCCAAGTGGCCACATTGAATTGATTCTCAATTGAGACAACAAAGCACCTAGTCAAATCCAAAGAAGATTCCTTTAGAGAATTATGAATCATCGCCATTCTTTCACCTGCTGTAAAGGGATCTTTTTCTAAATAATTAAACTGAGCACTAGTAACTGCAATTATAACCTCATCACATTCATCGAGAATTTGTTTTGTCAAATCTAAATGCCCTAAATGAAAAGGTTGAAACCTCCCCATCATCAATCCACGCATGTTGGATATTGGAAGAGGAATTAATTAAGTCATTATTTTGACAATTAGTTCACAGTATTCTTTACAAAATTTTTCAGTATTCTCATTTCTGTAATCTAAATGCAATGCTAAATATTTTAACTACAAATTGTCATACTCATGTAATTTACTATCAAATTCAATTTTATCTTCAGGATATTCCAGAGAAGATTTTTTATCAAATAAATCAATTGGGAGAAAATCATAATAAAGCATGGATGCTGGAAGGACAAACCTAATGTTAAAGGATTTGATGGGTTTTGGATTATTTTCATCATCTTCAAAATTCTCACAATATTTCAAAAATTCACTCCATCTATTTTCCTGACCTTCGGCTCCAAATACCTTGTAGTCATACCAACTTTTCAAAGTCAACCCATATGCAAAATTATTTTCAAAATATGTTGGAACATCAGTGGTGAGAGCTTTATTATTAAAAAGATATGCAATTTGTTCAAGGATATCCAGATACTGCTCAACATACACTGAACAGTCAATTTGAGTCTTCAATTTTGTTTCTTTGTCAGATAATTCAGTTAATTGTACACTGTATTCACGCATAATCTCCAAAACTTTGTCAGGATTAATTCCTTCTTCTGGAGGCAAATAATTATATTCATACATAGAATCTGGAAGTGTGATAAATTTATCATTAACGCAATCATGAAAAGATTCAATTACTTTTTTTCTTGATTCCCCCCCTCTACAAAACCATTTAAAATTTACCCATCGGCTATCAATATTATTTGTTTCAAATTCTAATTCAGATGAAGAAATTTTTACTTTAGGATCAAAAGTTACAAAATCGTCATTGCCATTATATTTTTTTTCTAATACAAATTTGAAATACCAATTTATTAAATTAATACCATAAGCAAAATTATTCTTAAAATAATCTATTACTTTTTGAGGGATTAATCTTTTACGATGTAATGATGCAACTTCTTCAAGAGTATCTAAATATTGTTCAGCATAAAGAGAACAATCTAACTGGGAGTTTAATTTTCGCTCTAAATTTTTGATATTATTAATTCTCAAACCATATTCTTGAATTATTTGGAGTAATTCAAACTTCGACAATCCATTTTCATCAGGAATATTATAATAATCATCAGTCATTATGTCAGGAAGAATTCGATATGTTGAATTTTCACCATAGCGAGCAATGTATTCCATAGGATCATCATCTTTAAACTTCAAATCTTCAAAAATTTTCCTTATGTCATCATCTTTAAGTTTCGAATGTTCATTAAAATGTGCAGATAATGCTTGCAAAATTTTTAAATGATGTTTTTTGTTAGAATCTTTATCAATTTCTTTGTTTAAAAGGGATATATTTTTTTCAAGAGTCTCTTTAGGACTTAATTCTTCAAAGAAATCTATTTTCACATCATCATTCTTTTTATTAATTCCCAAAAATGATAAAATTTTTTTATTTGTCATTTTTTAACTCCTTTTTGCGCCCATCACATACCCATCTAAAATAATACCATCTATCATTTTGATATTTTTTTTTCTCTTCTAAAGTAAGGTTAGATAAATGTCCAGGAAGTCCCCTTACAAAATAATTTTCCAAAAGATCATCAGCTACATTTTCTACATTTTTTTTATACCAAAACCACAAATGTTTTCCATAGCTAAAATGATTTTGAAAATAATCCACCACATCATCCCTAAGCATTGTTTTATCATATAATGTAGCAACTTGCTCTATTGTGTCAAGATATCTTTCAGCATATAATGTACAATCCAATTTTGTAGATAGATGTCTTTCAGATTCAACTATTTCAGATAATTTATTCCCATAATTATGTATTAACTCTAGATCTTCTTTTTTGATTTCTTCTCGTCTTGTTTTTTCTGTTCTGTAAATTCCATAAAGAGTAGCTAAAATTCCTAATCCAATACCCACACCGATTGTCTCAATTTCACCAACCGCAAATGGAAAAAGTGAATTAAGAGGTTCACATTTACCATTGATTAATTTTGTCCCATCACCACATGCTGGAACACATTGTCCTGTAGAGTTATCACGCAAAGAAGCGCCAGAACATTCTACAGCATCAACAATATTCAAGGGCAAAGAAAATAACATGCTTGAAAAAATTATGGAATATAAAATAATTTTAAAACTCACAATTTAACAAACATAATTATTACTATTTGAATATGATCTTCAAATATTATTTTAATATTAAAGTATTTTACACATAAATTATTTCAATTTTTTTAAATAATTTATCAAAATATTATAATGATCTTAATTTTACTATTTACGAATCATTTATCTACTAAAATAAAACCCAATAACCATGATGGATTCATTTGTTTGTCACGAGTGTGGTGAACACATGAAGGTACAAAATATTGAAAAGCATGTAAAAGAAATACATTTTTGGAACAAATTTTAATTATTTATCATACAAATTAGCTAAATTTGAAAAACATTAGTTAGTTAGCTAATGAATCTATTTGATTCATTTATGATAATATTATTTCATGATTGACAAGATAGTGGAATTTAATAATCTCATAAACTCAAGTGATTTTTTTAGTTATGACAGTTTTGCAGGAACGGCTCAAGAATTATCCATTATAGATAATGGAAAAAAAATAGAAAAACCACAAATATCAACCACGGATTATTTAGTAGCTTTCTCAACTCAATCTAAAAAATTCTGTGTTGGTTATGTAGATATTGTAAATTCAACAAAGATTTCAGCTAGACTCTCCTCAGAACAATTATCAAAATATTATGAGATCTTTCTAAATTCAATGTCTAAGATAATTGGAATGCATGGAGGCAAAGTCATCAAAAATATCGGGGATTGCCTATTGTTTTATTTTCCAGATTCAACATTAGAGGGTATGAAAAATTGTTTGGATTGTGGTATCGCAATGATCAATTCTCAACAATTTATTTCAGAGGAAATAAAGTCAAAAAAACTACCTAGCCTTAATTTTCGTGTGAGTGCAGACTATGGGGCAGTAATTATGATGAATACCAATATTTCAAAGGACATAGATTTAATTGGACCTCCAGTTAATATGTGCGCAAAAATAAATCATTGTGCTGGGCATAATGAATTTGTAATAGGAAATGATTTTCAACAATACGTAAAGAAATTAGAGATGCATGAGTTTCAAGAAGTAAAAAGTTGTAATATTGGGTTTAAACAATCATATCCGGTTTATCTTGTCCAATCTTAAAATTTGAAAATCACTCTTTTAATTTTCCTTCTTGGAAGGTAGTTGAATTCTTCCATGCATTTTCAAAATAATCTAAACACCAATCTCTAAATTCTTTTTCAGTACTTGAAAACATTTCACTAAGATCGACATCCCCTTCTTTATTATGAAAAAATATTGCTGCTTCTTTATCGGTTAAAAATAATCCAATAAGATTAACTGAGGACATTCGTCTTTCAAGAATGCCTTTTGTAACATATTTTTGAAATTGTCTTTTTTCAAATATCTTTCGTCTATCTTCTGGAATTATGACATTTTTTAGAAATATAGATTTTATTGGAATTTCCTTTTCAAGTTTATTTGAAATAATATCAATTATTTCATTAGAATATGGGACTTCGGATAAAATATTATAGATAAATTTTTCAGAATTTTCATGTATTTTTTTCCATTTTTCTAATACTTTAACATACCCTTTAATCTGTTTTTTACTTTGAAGAGAGCCAATTCTTTGAAGAAATTTTGTTTCAATATTTTCAAGTGAATGTTTATTAAAAAATAATTTATTTTCAGAAACAAAATTAAATGAAGGGATTAATTTTAAAACTAGAACACCAAATGTTGTTAATTCATAATTTCCATCAGGAGATTTAATTATAAGTTCATTCTTTGCTAAGCGTCCAATATTTCTATGAATCTCAGAATTGGTTGCCCCAAGCAATTTCGCTAATTTTGATATATTGAGATTATTTTCAAATAAATTTTTTAAAATATTCAATCTTTGTTCACTAGATATTTCTAAAAAATCACTTGCGATCTTCTCCGAATCCATAACACAAAAAACACTGTCTAATACTATCTAAATATTCTGGAAAAAATTTAGGATTCAGGCCAATTTCCACCACAATTGGAACAAAAACCTCTTAGACCATTGTATTTTTTTACTTCAATGATTCTTGCATTTGAATTACATACAATACAGGTTACAATAGAACTGAAACTCATATTCACTATAATGTATTCAAAGATATTAAGTCAGATTCAAAATTAAGCTAATTTCTTTACAAATCAGCTAATCAAACAATATTTGATAGGTTAGTAAAATGATATAAATGAATTTTCGATACAAAACATGCTTGACTTCGGATGTTCCAAATGATCTAATTTATGCTTCGTTTTTTTTTATAGATATTGTAGGACTATCAAATCCAATAATTTCAACTGAAACACAACGAACAAAAATTAAAGTGTTAAATGAATTAATTTATGATTGTAAAACGTTCAATGAATTTTCAAAAGATAATCTTTTGATATTACCAACTGGGGACGGTATGTTAATAGGATTCAAAAAGGGGTCAGATGAGCCCCTAAAACTTTCAATAGAATTGCATAAAAAATTGGCAGATTATAACAATAATGCAACTAATGTTGAAAAAATTGAAGTAAGAATTGGCTGTCATATTGGCCATGTTTTTGTAGTAAATGACATTTATGGAAATGTAAATTTGTGGGGACCAGGGGCTATTATTGCTAGAAGAGTTATGGATATGGGAGATTCCAGTCACATATTATTAAGTAATGAAATTGTTGAAGATATTTTTGAAATTTCTGACGAATATAAAAAATCAATTCACCTTCTACATAATTTTGGAATAAAACATGGAGACGACTTACTAATCTATTCAGCTCATGGAGAAGATTTTGGAAATTCCGCCATCCCTAATGAAAAAATTAAAATTAACAATCAAGTTTCAGATGTTGAAAAAAAATCTATTTGTGATAAAATTGTATTTGACGTGATTTTAAAAGATACCCCCGGAATTGGAAGATTTGTAAGAACATATTATTTTTCAAATCAACATACAGAGCCAATATACGAGCTTATTGTAAACATGATAACCAACTCCAAAGTAGAGATTAATGAACTTAATTTTAAGATATATGATGAAAATAAAAAGGAGTTAAAAATTTCTAAAATATTATCAGTTACACCTTACTCTAAAAAAATCATAATTAAATTATCAAAGCCAGTCTTTAAAGGAGAGGATGGAAGAAGTGTGAAAATTATGTACGATGAGAAATTGGCAAAAAATAATTTTGAAAATATTTTTACAACAGACACACAACTGTTTGAATTTAATTTTAAACATTATGCAAATATGGAGTTTAATCCAGTTCTATATTTTCTAAATTCAGAAAATGGAAGTAAAGAGATTTTAGAAATTTCTTCAAATAGTAGAAAAGGCATATTCAAGGAAATCATGTGGGAAAAAGATCACGGAATCAATATAAAAGATGGAATTCGTCTAGAATGGTAATTATATTAAAAGTTGAAGGGTCCAACAATTAGTCTAAATTCTTTCTCATTAATTACAGATTCAAAATCATTATCTAGTCGTAATTTTTCTTTATTATGTGGATCATCAATACATAACCTTTCCAAAATTTTAAATGATTTTGTTTTATTCCCCGCATGCAATTCAGCCTTTGCCAATGAATAATACACGTCAAGATAATCTGACTTTATTCCCAATGCTGATTCAAAACAGGGTATTGATTCGGCGAATTTTTTTAATTTAAATAAAACCATTCCTCGCAGATGCCAATATTTGTGATCTAAAGTACTCACTTGATTTATTTTATCATGATATAGTACTGCCTCTTCAAATTTATGAACATTTTTCATCTGATCAATTTTTTGACTATTTTTCAAAAGTTTTCTGTTATGTTCTTCAGACATCCTATTCAAATATTCTAATGATTCTTCATAGTTTTTTAATTCAAAGAAAATTTTTGCTAATAGAAAAAATGTTTCAAAGTTTTTTTGATTAATTTTTAAATTTTTGAACAAGGAAACTTTGGCATCATCATACTCCCCAATTTCATATAGATGCAAGGCTTTTTCGTACCAATAATTCGGAGATCTTTCCGATTTTTGAATATCATGGACTTTGTCTATAACTTCAATTGCTTCTTCAAATCTTCGTTCATTTTTTAGCTCAGATACCTTTGATTCCCAATGATTTTTTGGGTCTATCATACATGTATTACTCACTTTTATTAAAAAAGTCTTTTTGAAGATGTTATTAAGAAGTACTTAAAATACTCAATTATGAAACAATCTTCACTTGGATTCACTAAAAATATTCTAGGAATAAAGGGGATAATAATCATAATTGCATTAAGCATCAGTTATCAAATTTATATAGATAATTTTGTTGATCAAGAAGAATTTTCATTTGCAGATGTCTCATATGGAATCACATCTTTTGTAGTTGGAATTGTTTCGTTAATTGTAGCAAAACGATACAAAGGATCACCAGTTTTTGGAAAATCATATTTTGCACTAGGAATTGGATTCATCACAATATTTGTAGGAGATTTAATTTATAATTATTATTCCTTGGTTCTAGAAGAAGACCCCTATCCATCCATAGCAGACGCATTTTTCTTAGGATTTTATGTTTTTGCAGGATATCATCTTGTTAAAAACATTAAATATTTTAAGAAAAATTTGAGTGTGACTTCAAAATTAGGAGTTCCAATAATTGCATCATTATTAATTGGGGGGTTTGGTTTATTTACTATTGAAACTTTGAATGATGACCCCACAGTATATTTCATGGGAATTCTTTATGTTTCAGCTTCTGCTACAATATTATCTCTCGCAATTTTTGGGGCAACAATTTTCCGAAACAGTGTGTTGGGAATGGCATGGTTTATGTTAGTAATAGGGATTTTCATATATTCATTTACAGATGTGTGGTATTATTATATTGAAGAACTTGGAGAGTATACAACAATCCACCCAGTTAACACATTATGGTTGATAGCATATATGTTTATGATATATGCATTATACAGACACAAGAAAATCATCTAGCAAAAAACATCCCGTATTTAATAAAAATTTCAGTTTTGTTCCATTATGACAAAATAAAATAATCAGAATAAATCAAAAAGAATTTTCCATTCGATCATAACCTTTATTTTTTCTTCTCTCCATTCTTTTTAATACAAATTGTGCAGTTTCTTTAACTATCTTTTCCGGATCATGTAATAATTTTTCAATGTGGGGTTTAGAATCAACTGCATTGATGATTGCCAGGCATTCGCAGGATTCATGACGAACCAGAGGACTTTCATCGTGAATTGCCGATTCAACCATATCAGGGATATGTTTGTGATAACCACGACCAGCTAACTGATAACTGACTTCATGTCGTACAATACTGTTTTCATCATTTTTTAACATCCAAGCAAGTAACTTTCCAGCTTTTTCGAAGGCAGGACCTTTAAGATTAGTCTCTTCAGCAAGTTCCCCAAGCATCCACACTACATCCCATCTTGCAGATTCATCAGGATCATTTTTTGCGATTTCTTCTAAGCGTATAAGCCGCTCTTCATGCGGAAGTTTTCTTATATCCTTATCATCCCAAGACACAGTCATTATTTAGTAATTTTTAGTACATGATTATAAGCATTATTTTTCATAATATATTTATTAATTAAATTCATCACATTATATTTTGATTAATATCATTTTTTTAATCAAATATTCATAGATTATTTTGGGAGGTTATTATAAAAATCAGCCTATTGAATTACACCGCTTCCAAGAATTCTAATTGTGGATGACTCAGGTTTTAGAATTACTGCGATTTGACCTTTCTTGCATGCAATGGGTTTTTCAAATGTTAGTTTTAGTGGAGAGAGGGATGTGAATTTTGCAGCTTTAATTTGCAATCCAATATTCACTAGACACCCCTGATTTTCTGAAATTTCACTTTTGTAAAAGGGACTCTTTTTAAAATCAAGTTCAATCTCAGTTTTTACATCTACTGCACCTTCTTGGGAAATTATATCTCCACGTCCCACTTCATCAGGCTTTGCACCCTTTACTGCAAGTCCAACTCTAGCAGGACAAACAGATTCATCTACAGGATCATCATGCATTTGGATGGATTTTATCAAGACATCAATTCCCGCAGGATATAGCTTCAAGTTATCATATTGTTTTATTTTTCCATGGGTCACTTTACCTAAAATTACAGTTCCAACTCCCTTGACATCAAAACAATGATCAATTACCATCTCAGAAGGATCATCATTTGATTGCGGTTCCAGTTTATCCATTGCTTCTTTAATTTTATCATGATCAACTTTGGTATAATTTTCAACCACAGTTCCTTTGATCATAGCATCTAATTTTGATTCATCAACATCAAAGGTATGAGACAAAATGCCTTTGTCTTTTTTTAGAGAGTCTAACGCAATAATCTGCTCTCCTGTGAATTTATCTAATTTATCCACTAAAAAAATGACATATTCTGCTAAATTGATTGCTTGAAATAATGGCTGAATTTTTTCTGGAAAACCTGTTGGAGTAACCCATGTTTTGATTACATCAGACTCTTTTCTGTCATAAAGTGAAAGATCAGTTACTGTTCCTTTTTTTCCAAATTCAGCTGCAATATCTTGCTTGCCTAAAACTACAAAATTTACAGATAGTACCATTAGTTTTGAATTAAAAATTTGGGTTAATGTAGTTTTTTGTAAAGATTATAGGACATCAGCAGTTCAGAGAGAATATGAAATTAGGTATGAAGATTGTCATTGTTGGAATAATAGCAATTCTTGCCCAAGCATTAGGCGTTTTTCTTTTGTAAGAAAATGATTTTATTTTAAGCATTAAACGTGCCTAAAAAATAAAAATAGGGATTTTTGAGTAAATTCACAAAATAAGTCAGTTATTATAGGAAATAAAATAAACAATAGTGGTAATATTTTTGGTTTTAGAAACTGTTAATGCAGATAGTGTTTGTAGACGTTGTGGACAAAAATCCATGTTAACAGATAATGTTACAGGAGAAAGATTTTGTTCTAAATGTGGGTTTGTGATTTCTGAGACATTACAAGATTCAGGACCAGAGTGGAGATCATTTTCAAAAGAAGGCGGTGCAGATCCTACAAGAACAGGAGCCCCAACATCACTTGCTATGCACGACAGAGGACTTGCAACAATTATCAGTCCTATGAATAAAGATGCATCAGGAAAGCCACTCTCATCATCTATGAAGAGTACAATTGAGCGACTAAGGACTTGGGATAGTCGAAGTAAAGTCAACGCATCTGCAGATAAAAATCTACGACAAGCCCTGAGTCAGTTATCAACATTAAAAGACAAATTATCACTTTCAGATTCTGTTATTGAAAAAGCATCATACATTTACAGAAAAGCATTGGAGAAAGGTCTAGTTAGAGGTCGCTCCATTTCTGCACTAATTGCTGCTGCATTATATGCAGCATGCAGAGATACAGAAACCCCTAGAACTCTAAAAGATGTCGCAGATGCTGGAAACATAAAGAAAAAAGACATCTCACGATGTTATCGAATTTTGCATCAAGAACTAGAACTAAAAATGCCAGTGGTTAATCCAGTTCAATGCATTGCAAGAATTTCAAGTAAATTAGATATTTCTGAGAAGACTAAACGCTATGCTGCCAAAGTTCTGCAGATTGCTCAAGATCATGAGGAATCAGCAGGAAAAGATCCTATGGGATTAGCAGCTGCTGCATTATACCTCTCATGTGTGAAAAACGGAGAAGATAGAACACAAAGAGACATTGCAGAAGCCTCAAATGTGACTGAAGTGACCATTAGAAATAGATACAAAGGCCTCAGATTAGACCAAGATACGGAGATATAGTCGAGAAATAACCAAAAAAGATATGACAGAAACAAAACCAGTAATAGCAATCGTCAACGTAGTTGCATCTGCGACAATTGAGCAGAAATTAGATCTTGTAGATATAACAAAAAAATTTCCCGACGTAGAGTATCATCCAGAGCAATTTCCAGGTGCAGTATTTAGACTGAAAACCCCACGAACTGCCACACTACTTTTTGGTTCAGGAAAAATGGTATGTACAGGTGCAAAATCAGAAGAGATGGCAATCAAAGCAGTAAACATTGTTGTTCAAAACTTAAGAAAAGGCAAAATCAAAATTAAAAACGAGCCCATAGTTACAATTCAAAATATCGTCTCATCAATTAATCTTGGAGGCAAAGTGAATTTGGAACAAGCAGCTAGAACACTTCCAAGAAGCATGTATGAACCAGAACAATTCCCAGGATTGATACACAGAATGCTTGATCCAAAAACAGTAATTCTAATTTTTGCCTCAGGCAAACTCGTATGTGTTGGCGCAAGAATTGAAAAAGACATTCATCGCTCTGTCAATCAAATTCACAGTTTGCTTGAAGAGAAAAATCTAATGGTTTACGATTAGTGTTTTAAAAAATAAAGAAATTAGAATTGTTTATTTTGATTTTTTAAAACATTCACAATCACAATCAAACATTCCAGCTTTTCCCATACACTGATCATGATGGTTGTTGTAGCATTTGTTACAAGTAAGCATTATGCTGAAACCTTTTTTGTGTGAGTCTTTTCATGAATTAACACTTTGGAAAACGTATCAGAATTTCCTTCCCAATGAAAATTACAGATTCTGCATTGATATTTCATTTTAGTTTGGCCTCTTTCTTTTTTTCAGCTTCTGTGAAAGCATTTACATCATGTGAAGATTTTGTCTTGGATGTACCAATTTTTAATTTTTCAAATATTTTTTTAAACATACTCTAACTAGTTTACCCTAGATATATACCGGCTTTATTTCGGAATTCTGTGCCTAGTTACATACACAATTCTTGTAAATTTTATAGATTTAGTCATATTTTTACATAGAATAAAAATTATCTATGCATATTATTCAAAATTGTTTCTAACAGGGGTATTCAAAAAGGTCACAAGAGTCATCATATGTCTCATCAAGAATATGCAAATGATATAAAATAGATTTATTTCTTTCAGGGTAAAGACAGGTTTCCATAATATGTTATGAATTCCATTTTTCTATTAAAGAGTAACGTACGAATGATACTACACATAGATGTATTGAAAATTAAGGAAAGGATTTTAGCACTGCAGCGTAACTTGCGAATCTATGATTTTTCGGTTTTACTAACTTTTGATGATATTTGCTGATTGTTTTTCCAATCGCACCATTAAGACCCAACGGACCCTTGACATATTTTTCATCGTCTGCCCAACCAAGTACTTCATCAGAAGGTGCGTAATGGTTTACAATTTTTTTATTTACAATGTTTTGGAGAATTTTTCCATATTTTTTTGATGAGGGTACATTCTCAGTTATTGATGCTCCAAAAAAATAAACACCTTCAACCAATCCAAGATTTTGTTTCTTTTTTGAAAGATATTCCAGAGTACTCAGTATTACCTGTGATCCTAATGAATGACCCATCAATCTAATTTTTGTGTTGGGACTTGACTTCTTGAAATCTTCAATAAACAGACCAAGATTTCGTCCATTTTTCTTTGCAATTATTTGCCCAACTGCTAGGGCATGTTTTGCATGCTTAACCAAATGAGCACCTATTGTGTTAGAATCATAACTAAACCCAATTACAGGATATCTATACCCCAGTTTTCGCAACCTATTTTTTGCCAGGATTACTTTGGCTACAGCACCTGCATTATCGTTTCTTAATCCATGAATCATTATTGTGATTTCTTTAGAATTGATTAATTTCTTAAAATCAGGCTTTGGATAAAAATAATATGAATTATTTTTGAGAGTTTTTCCACTTGATAGATCATAGTATCCCCTGGTTGAAATTCTTGGAATAGGCCTCATTTCTCAAATGATCCTAATTGCTGCTTGTGTTTTTCAATGTCAGATTCTTCGACTTTGACAAACAGAGGAGAAGCATCACCCAGAACATGACCTGCAGGTACAGCAAATTCAGAAATTTTACTCCATGATGAATCAATAATATTTCCAGAAAGTCCTAGCTGTTTCCAGATTTTTTGTGCAGATTCAGGCAGAAATGGAAAGAGTGCAATGGCAATACTATGAGCTGCATTAACTGAAAGATACACACAGTTTGAAGTTCCTGGTCCTTTTTTCCAAGGTTCCTTGTGTTGGAAATAGGTGTTAAAAAACGACGAAAATTCCATTATTTTCTTCAAAGCCCTATCAAGATGATTTTCTTCCAAGAGAGAGCCAAGTTCTAAAGCAAGATTTTTTATTTTTTCTTCTGCCTCAGAATCTTTTTCATCAAAGGATTCTATCTCAGGTACTTTACCATCAAATGCTTTTTTGGTGAATCCCAATGCACGGTTTACAAAGTTTCCAAGATTTCCAATCAATTCAGAATTTATTCTAGTTGTAAAATCATCCCAATCAAAATTCAAGTCATCCTGAGAATAAGGATTGATTGATACAAGATAGTACCTAAGATAATCTGCAGGGTAAAATTCTAAAAAGTCCTTTAATCCGATATACCAATTTCTGCTTTTAGAGATTTTCTTTCCTTGTAGTGTAAGATGCCCTCTTGTTGGAATGAAATCAGGTAGCTTGTATTCTTTATTTATGCCCAATCGCATTGCAGGTAAGAAGAGATAATGATGGTACACAATATCTTTTCCAATAAAGTGATAGATATCAGCAGAGTTCCAAAATTCTTTTCCGTCAATTCCTTTATCATTTAGAAATTTTAATGCAGTTGAAATGTATGCAAGGTGATTGTCAAACCAACCATAGAAGACTTTGTCTTTTGCATCATCTAGTGGGACTGGAACTCCCCAAGTTATATCACGTGTGATATCCCAATCAATTAATCCAGATTTTATCCAGTTTTGAACATATTTTTTCACATCTTTTTGAAGATGTTCATTTTCATCTAGCCATTTAGTTAAAGAGTCACCAAAGTTTTTGAGTTTGAAAAAATAATGTGTGGTTTTCTCTTTTGTTGGGACTTGTCCACAGAGAGAACATTTAGGATTAGTAATCTCTTCAGGTACACGGCCACAACTCTCACAAAGATCAGAGTATTGGTCTTCTGCTTTACAATGAGGGCATGTTCCTTTTACATATCTGTCAGGGAGGAATTTTTTATCATTATTACAATAGAATTGAATTATTTCTTGTTCATAGATATGTCCAGCATCATTAAGCTTTTTGAAAACATCTTGAACAAATGCAATATTTTCAGGTGAGCTAGTCTTGTAAAAATAATCAAATTCAATGTTAAATGCTGAAAAATCATCATAATCACGTTTATTCCAATGGGCAACATATTCTGCAGGAGTCTTTCCTTCTTTCTCAGACTGGATTAAGATAGGTGTACCAAAATCATCAGATGCGCAAACATAGTAAGCCTCTACGCCATTTAGTTTTAGAAATCTAGTTGTAACATCGGCAGGAAGATAAGTTGATGCAACATGGCCCAAATGGATTTCACCATTTGCATAGGGTAATGCACTTGTAATGATGGCTTTGTCATTCATGAATACTTGAGAAGAACGGTATTGAGGTTAAGAAGTTTTACCAGCTGTTTGCATATTTTACTTGCTCAGGAGTAAGTTTATCTATTTTTACTCCCATTGCAGCAAGTGCATCTACTGCTACTTGTCTATCAATTTCTTCAGGAACATTGATAATTTTGTTTTCCATTTTTTTATGGTTTTTAAGAATATACAAAACAGACAAAATTTGATTCGAAAATGACTGCGCCATAACTTCTGGCGGATGTCCTTCTGCAGCTACCAAGTTTGCTAGTCTGCCCTCACCAATTAGATAGACCACTTTACCATTTTTCAAAGTGCATTCATCAAGACTTGGTCTTACCTGTTTTACAGATTTTGATTGTTTTAACAAGAATTTACTATCAATTTCAACATCAAAGTGGCCCACGTTGCCCATAATTGCGCCATTCTTCATTTGAAGAATATGTTCTTTTCTAATTACGCTAGTCATTCCAGTACATGTGACAAACATATCACCAATCTTTGCAGCTTGGGACATTGGCATTACTTCAAATCCATCCATGTGAGCTTCAAGTGCTTTTACAGGATCAATCTCAGTAACTATGACTTTGGACCCCATTCCTTGGAATCTTGATGCAACACCACGGCCTACCCAACCATATCCGATTACAACAACACGTTTTGAAGCCATGAGTAAGTTCATAGCTCTTAGATAACCATCTATGGTACTTTGTCCAGTTCCATATCTATTATCAAACATGTGTTTTGTATATGCCTCATTTACCAAGATTACAGGATAACGTAGTTTACCTTGATTTTCTACAGCTCTGATTCTAGTAACACCTGCAGTGGTTTCTTCAGTGGCACCTAGAATCTCCATTGTGTTGAATCTTTTATCGAAATGAGCTTTGATGTTCATGTCTGCACCATCATCAGTCAAAATTGTAGGCTTGTGCTTCAATACCTGATCAATGCACCAATCATAGTCCTTTACTGATTGGCCATGCCATGCATAAACATGAATTCCCTGAGAGGCTAAAAATGATGCAATATCATCTTGAGTAGTTAGCGGATTACCACCACAGCAAGCAACAGTTGCACCAAGTTCTTTTGCACCCATTAGTAAGACAGATGTTTCTTTTGTAATATGCAAACAAAATCCAAGGGTTACGCCCTTTAGTGGTTTTGATTTTTTAAATCTGTTAATAGTATTATCAAGAATTTGCATGTGGGATCTAGCCCATTCGTAAGATAGTTTTCCCTCTTTGATCAATTTAGAACTAGACTTTACTTTACTCAATAATCAAAACCCTAGGGCACACTATAAAATTCTATCATGCGAATCTAAATAAATGACAAAAATGTCAGAATATCATTGACTTGGAAAAAGATTGCTGAAAAAGGCGAAGTCGCATCTGGAAAAGGAAAAGCCTTCAAAATAGAAGGAAAGCAAATTGCAATCTTTAATCAAGACGGATATCATGCAATTGATGATCTATGTGTTCATCAGGATGGCTCTATTGCACCAGGAAAACTAGAGGGAGATATTGTAGAATGCCCATTGCATTTCTGGCATTATAATATCAAAACAGGAGAGCTAACTGACTATCTAAAAGATGTCAAACTAGAAACATACAAAGTTGAGGCCAGAGATGACGGCATCTATGTGGATGTCTAAAAAAATAGCACCATATTACAAATTTTAAAAAAACAGCATAGTTTTGAAAGATCATAAAAAAATTCCATTATGGAACCAAATTTTTCCCATTAATTCCCTCAGGGTTTAATGTCAATAATTAATAGAATAGTATTGAGTAGCAAAGTAATCCTTCCAGTATTGTTAGGTCTTGTAGCAGTTGGATTAATGCAATTTTCATTTGCAGAGGAATTAGAAGATGAGACATTCATTGCAGTAGATGAAGAGAAATTCAAGCAGCCTCAATCAAAACACAATTATCAGCAATTGATTATCTCAGGATTCATCGAGGATTATAGTAGAGGATCACTAATCACAGTCGTAATTATTTCACCAACTGAAACTCAAACGGAGATCAGCACATATGCTGCAAGAAATGGCGAAATACACATGCCATATCATATCACAAATGATTCAGAAATAGGAGTTCATCAATTAATTCTGATTTATCATGAAGAGGAAATAGCTTCAACATCATTTGAAATTTTAGATAATCAATAAAGAGAAGGGACAAATTTCCCTTCCCTAGTGTTAGGTATGGGTTTTGTAGGGCACAGATTTTTCTGTAATTTCTCATCAATAGTTTACTATAAGGAATAATGTATGTTCAAAATGAACTGTTTTTACTTCAAATTAAGGAGAATTTTTATCCTCAAGAATAATCAAAAATAATTATTGAATCAAGACATCATTAATGAAATAAAAAATCAGGATTATACTTCAATTACACAAACATTTGAAAAGTTTCTATCAGATGAAATAGAAAAAAATCATGCAAACGGGGTTATTCTAGGTCTAAGTGGCGGAATTGATTCTGCAGTTTTAGCTTATCTTTGTAAAAGACAGTTAAAAGAAAAAACTGTTGCATTGATAATGCCTGATACTTCAATGACTCCAAAGTCTGAAACGGATGATGCCCTCAAAATGATTTCCCTTACAGGAATCGAATACAAGTTAATTGACATCAAACCAATTGTAAATGAATATTCTATGTATCTAGAACCAAATGGCTGGGCAAAGGGAAATCTACGTGCAAGAATTCGAACAAATATTTTGTACTACTATGCAAATGCCAAAAACTATCTTGTTTTAGGATCAAGTGATAAAAGTGAGTACCTTATGGGATATTTTACAAAATATGGTGATGGTGCATCAGACATTACTCCCATTATTTCACTCTACAAGCTACAGGTAAGAGAGATTGCAAAATATCTCGGAGTTCCAGAAAATGTTATTTCAAAAAAGAGTAGTCCGCATTTGTGGAAAGACCATGTTGCAGAAGAAGAGTTGGGGGCAACATATGAAGAAATTGATTCCATCTTGTATTGCTTATTTGAAAAGAAAAAAACTGTTGATGAAACTTCAGAATTAACCCAAATTGATAAGTCACTTGTAGAAAAGATTTACCAACTAAACATAAACAGTGAGCACAAAAGATTGCCGGCACGAAAACCAAACAGGGATTAGAAAATGAAAATCCAAGATACTTTGCTTAATTCAGAACAGGAGTTAGATATTTCTAAAAAGATCAAAATTTACTTGTGTGGAGTTACTGTTTATGATGAGTCACACATCGGTCATGCAAGAACCGTCATAGTTTTTGACGTGCTAAGAAGATATTTGGAAAGCAAGAATGTCGAAATAGAATTCATTCAAAATTTCACAGATGTAGATGATAAAATAATTAATCGTGCGGATTCGGAGAACACTACAGCTGAGAAAATCAGTACAAAATACATTGAAAATTATTTTAAAGATTTTGATGGCTTAAATGTAAAGCATGCAACAAACTATCCAAAGGCAACAGAGCATATTGGAGATATAATAGAATTTATTGAAAAACTAATTGAAAAAGAAATCGCATACATTACTAAAAATGGAGTATATTTTGCAGTATCAAAATTTCCAGAATATGGAAAGCTATCAAAGAAAAAAATAGATGAGCTTCAATCAGGTGCAAGAATAGAAGTCGATGAAGCTAAAAATGATCCACTAGATTTTGCAGTATGGAAATTCTCAGAGAAAGAGCCTCTTTGGGATAGTCCATGGGGCAAAGGACGTCCTGGATGGCACATAGAATGCTCTGCTATGAGCATAAAGTACCTAGGTGAGAATTTTGATATTCATGGAGGCGGAAGGGATTTAATTTTTCCACATCATGAAAACGAAATAGCTCAATCCGAATCATGTACCGGTACACAATTTGCAAAGATATGGATGCATGTTGGAATGGTGACAATAAATGGCGAGAAAATGTCAAAATCACTTGGAAATATCAAATCAATCAAGCATGTACTTGAGAACTGGGGGCCAAATATTATCAGATTATTTTGTCTGTCAGGGCACTATTCAAAACCAATTGACTACTCTGAAGAATTACTAAAAGAGAATTTGATCAAATGGAGACAAGTAGAAACGTGCTACTATGAGTTGATTCATGCAAATAGTGAAAACAATATAGAGGTAAATTCAATAATTGACAAGGCAAACAAAGACTTTGATAATGCATTAGATAGTGATCTCAATACACATCTAGCCTTATCTGCATTTTTTCAACTCGTAAAAGAGACCAATAGACTGGCTGCTGAGGAGAAACTAGGCAAAGAAGATGCACACACCATCAAAAAAGAACTTAAAAGAATGCTTGAAATTTTAGGATTGAAAATTCCTGAAATGACTGAAAAAAATAAACATGAAATCGACAATCTAATTTTATCAAGGGAGACATTTAGAAAAGAAAAGCAATTTGACGAGGCAGATAAAATTAGAGATAAATTAAATGAGATGAATGTAGAATTAATCGATCATAAAGAAAAAACCATTTGGATGAAAAAAGAGAATATCAAAGCAGAAAATAAAAAATAAAGAGATTAAGGATTTACCATTTCTAGCTTGTCCTCAATTCTATCATAGAATCCGTTTTGTTCCATTGCAGGCACATAAAATGTTGCAGACACTATATCTCCAACTGCTGCATCACAATTAGAAACAACAACGGAATGCCCTAAGATGGACTCTCCAACACAACCGTAGTCAGTTACAGCAATTACTGTGACATCTTCAGTTACTAGAGTTGGAATTATGTTCCAAGGAGTAATTGTCAAAACTAGTATCACTGAAGTGGCAACAGCAAAGATTGCTAGAAACTTTAGCTGTGGTGTTTTTTTGTTTGTTGTTTGTTGCATTTCTCCTCACTGGTATATGGTGTTTCTAAAATATAATCTAGAGGTAATTTTTTGACTAGTGCTAACCAGGCTTATTTACTCATGAATACCAAAATTTTTTGCAGTTATTGCATTGATTCTTCACAATTTGTGTCCCATCAGAATTTTTTTCAGAGTCATTGGATTCGAAATTTTTAGAACCACATGTAGGACATCTATCTTCATTGATCAATTTAAGCATCCTTCATCCTTTTTGAGTAATCATAATTGAATAATTTGTCAGGAGTAATTTCAATTGCCACTTCAGATTTTGAATTTTCCCGTAAAAATTTTGAGAGAGTAGATTCTTTATCTCCCAAATATTTCTTTATTAGAACCTCAAGTGTTTCAGAAGCATTTTCCTCAATAATTTTTACAGAGCCACTTCCCCGAACTCCCCGGTAGGGAGGTTTATCAGCTGCAATTTCAAATCCACATTTAGGATTATTCTTCAAATATGAAACTATTTTTGCAGATTTCTGTGTAGCACAGTAAATTTTTTCATTCTCTACCATATACCACAAAGAAATTACATTTGGAGTACCATCAGGTTTGATAAAAGCAATTCTTATTGGTATTTTTTTGTCATAAATCATACTATCCAATGGATTAGGAGATAATTTCTGCATGTAATCATTTCACCGTCGTTATTAATACAGATTTTGTGTAGCAATAGTCGCATGACCAATCCTGATATTGTTTGCCACATTTACGACATATTTGCATAGTTTCAAAGTTCATGATATCTTTAGACACTTTTGATATATGAATAGTGCTCAAAAATATCTACTAGTGCTAACATGAATTTTTCTTAATCTTCTTAAAATACTAATTTTGAATAGAGTGCTTATGAAAAAAATTATTATTTCTCTACTTTTCCTCATTGTTGTTTCATCTAGTCCAGCTTACGGACACAAATTAATTTCACATGATGATTCCCATAGAGATTTTGATTCAGCTTTAGATATTCCTGATCATAAAATTTCATGGGCAATTTATGAGAATTTAGGCACAAATGAAGCAAAGTTTTACTCTTTTGATGCAAAAAAGGGTGATTCATTTTATGCCAGCATTGTTATACCAAAAATTTCTGGATTAGAGAAATATTCTCCAACATTATTTTTTGTTACCCCAAAAACGACACAAACTGAAAGTCCCCAATTAGAATCACAAATAACAGAAAAATTTTTCTACGAAGGTGATTTTCCTGGAAGTGAATTTTATGAACCATTTGGTCAGGTAACCTATTGGGAAAGACAAGAGATCACTAAAGAGATAGCAGAGGATGGGAACTATTTCGTCGTAGTTTCTGATGAAAAAAATCAGGCTGGCAAATATAGTTTGGCCATTGGAACAATTGAAGATTTTTCAGGTGAAAACATGTTTGTAATTTTGCCAAAATCATGGTTTGAAACAAAATTATTTTTTAATGATTACACATCAATTACAATTTCAATTTTAATTTTAATTGGATTGATATTATTTCCATCAATACTTGTTATCAAAAAAATAAAAAGAAAAAAGCTTAAGCTAATTTCATAAAAATTTGTGCGTAAAAATATTAGTCCGGTCTAATTAGTTTCATCTAATTTTCACATTGTTTATTATGATTAAAAACAAATTCAATTCATGAATGCATGGAACAAATTTTGGAATTGGTATGAAAATAAAATACTAGGAAGTGTAATCTTAATTGCTATAATTCAGTTTATTCAAGTTCCCCACATGATATGGAATGCAGATATTATGTTAGAGGCAGGAATTGTGTCAAGAGTACATCCAGTAATTGATTGGTTCTTATATGGTGTGGATTTGATTGAGATAATTTCCATCATCAATGTTGGAATGATAATGTATTCCCTAATGAAGAAACGAAGGGCAAAGAGAAATCAGTTAGATATTATTGAAAAATAAATTTCTCATTGCTTTGCTTGCCATATTACACGTTGTGGGAAAGGAATCTCAATTCCAGCATCGTCTAGAGCTTTTTTTGCTACTTTAAGTAATTGAGGACCCACCTGATCCCAGTCATCCCTAGGATGCCAAACCAGAACTTCAATATTTACACTCGAGTCAGCTAACTCTTTAATTCTAAATTCAGGTGCTGGCAGTGTCAAAACAAAGGGCATGGACTTTCTAATTTGTTTCTCCATTACTGAAACTGCCCCATCAATGTCTTCTTTGTAAGCAATTCCAATTATTGCCTCAGATCTTCTAACGGGAGTCGATGAAAGAGAACGAATGTTCGATGTAAAAAATACCTCATTTGGAACTCTAATAATAGTACCATCAAATCGCCGTACACGAACTGAAAATGTACTGATGTCCAGCAATGTTCCAGACACATCAACTCCCGGAATCTCAATTTTGTCACCTTGTTTTACAGGTTTTTCTATCATCAAGAAGATACCTGAAATTAAATTTGAAACAACAGACTGTGTTGCAAATCCAATTACAATTCCAAAGATTCCACCTGCAACAAGCAATCCAGAGAAATCAACACCGGTAGTTGATGTAAAAACTAAAAATGCCAGTATTATTATTCCAAAATAGATTAATTTGCCCAGATTTTTTGCAGAGTCCTGTGCAAGTTTAGGTGCATAGTATTTTGTAAATAATAATCTAAAAGTTCGTGCAATTATTATTCCAACGCCCATAATTATTCCTCCAATGAGAAGTGAAAGAACGGTTAAGCCACCAGCGATTTCTATTGCCTCTAGATTTTGTAAAAATTCAAAAGGCATTATTCAATACCCATATCCACGCGTTTAATGCTTTCAACTTTTTCAAATGTTGGGGATTTTATCCAATCTGTTTCAATTGGTTGAGTTGTAACATCAAGAATTTCAAGAGTGAGTTTTTTCTTTAACACAACTTTTAGGGAATCAAACATTGCTTTTGAGTTTTTATAATATACAGAGACATCATTGGCGGCAAAGACAATTTTAGAAATCGTCAATCCTTTTTCTAAATCATTTTTAAGATCAACTTTTAAAATCCCATCGGTAAACGGAGTAGAATCATCATATGAATCGACTATTTCTGATGGAGCATATTTACAAAGAGTTCCAGATTCAGGAGAACCATATAGACAAAAACGGGAATTGAATGGTTTACAATCAACCCAATCTAGTGAATCCTTGTGTCCATCATGAACTAGAAAGATACCAATTTCAACAGGACATCTAACAAAAACGCTTGCTGCAGAGCCTTCTGATAAAAAAATAGGGGTTTCAAAATCCAGATACACATGTGCGGCTCGTTTAGCAGGATAATTCAGTGGTCTTATTGGAGATATTTCAATAGTTAGTTCAGATGATGTGACAGGAATAACTTTTTTAAGAAGATTATCTTCAGTGTCTTTTCTATAATATGAATAAACATGTTCGCCAATTTTCTCAATTTTTATTGTAACTCCAATAAATGAAAACTCTGCTTTTTCTTTAATTGTGTAAAGCCCATAAGTAGAAAAAACATTTTCAGAATCACCCATAGTCAGTAATTATTAAAATCCTGCATTTAATCTCTATCATCAAGACAGTACTCAACAGTAATTTGAATGAATTTGATAGGATTACTTTAATTCTAAGGGAATGTCAACACTTCCAAAATTTTCATTAATTCTAAAATAATATGTCTTTGATGGATCATACTCAAACTCAGTACCACCATATCCAATATTTGGTCCAAAGAGAATGTTAAACTCTCTTGAATCACCAGGATTCAATACAATTTCACCACTCGTAAAATCCATTCCAGAGTATTTGAAGGCTTTAGTTCCATCCCAAACATCATAGCTGCATATCGAAGGACTAGTACAGTGCATTGCTGTAATTTCAGAACTAGTATTTTCAGCTAGCATTCGAATTGATAAAATAGGTTGACCAGTAGGAGTAATCTCAAATTCATTTCCCTCGGAACCAATTCCATACCAATAATATGTAATTGGACCAATCTCAAATTTTTCTGCATTGGTTTGATGTTCGTAAAGAGTGATTGCTTTTTTCAGTGGTTTTTGGCAATCAATTCTTTTGTAACCTACTTTAATTTCAGAGCATTTTTCTAATTCAGATTCTAGTGCGGCTAACTTAGAATCATCACTTTTTGGTTTTTCAGATGCCATTTGCGGAGTTTCAGTATTTGAGGAGACAGAGATTAGTCCAGTCTTTATCAAATGCTGAATGCCATTTACAAATTCACCATCAGAAATAGTGCCATCTGCCCACCAACCAGCACTGTTCTTTACCCAAGCAGGAACGCCCTCAGCGGATTCAGAAGATACAGTTGTTGGAGGAACTACAATAATTCCATCCTTGATGAGGAATTCTATGGCTGAAATAAATTCAGACTCGGCTATAGTGCCATCTGCCCACCAACCAGCATTGTTCTTTACCCAAGCAGGAACGCCCTCAGCATAAGTCAAAGATGCAGTCGAAGCAACAAGTAAGATAGCTGCGATTGCAGTTATTGCGATTTTCATTAATAATTTAATTGTAAAATAGTATTTAAACTGGTGCTAAAATATTCTCTAGTGGTAATTTATTCATAAAAATGAAAAATCATAGTGGTAATTCAGAATTCGAAGATTCCGTCTTATATACAAAGTAAAAAGATAATTAAAAATGAGTAAAAAATTAGAGATTAGGGATTCAGCAATTCACAATATCCCCGAAAAGGATCTTAAAGAATTTGTGTTTAAAAAATTTGAAGATGTAAAAAAATCAAACAAAATAAAAGAACTAATCTCATTTCATACTGCCAACAAATTCATGATAATGTCACATGATCAAGAAAAATTAAAAAAACTGGGACATGTTGTTGCAGATTATAAAAAAGGACAATTATTAGAGGCAGTCATAGAATATGAAAAACATCTAAGGGATGCATTAGAAAAAGAGCCCACAATCAAAACACATTGTAATGTCATAATGCATATTTTTGGATATTTTTCCCAAAATTTCAACAAGTCTGAAAAAGAATTATTTTTTGATTTACTAAAACAATTTCAGGAAGAAAAAATTACGCTTGGAAGATTGTTATCAGAGATCAATCCCATAATATTCAGATTCAATTCAACATATCTTGCTAGTCAGACATATTTCTTACTGTATTCAGAACAAGAAGAAGGTAATTTGTTTAAAATTTTAGCAAAAGACAATATCTAAAAATTAAAAATAATCAGATAAGGTTTTCTGCTTCAGTAATTTTGAAATGTTTCCATGCGATAACCATTCATTTTTGCTAATGCTCATTTTCTTTGATGCAGTATCTAAAGCATTTTCAAAAGTTTCTGAAATGATAGGATTTTGCATCATTGCTGCTCGTATTCCTTCTCGAACTTGCCATACACCAACTGGGATTGCATATTCTGGCCGTATTTCTCTTAAGATAATAACTCCAGATTGAATTTGATTTTTTACTAGATACTCCAATACGCCAAGTTTGGCTGCAAAATATGCACCAGCTATTGCCGGAGGGTGATCTATTCCTCTTGCATCCTCAAAATCAGAACCAAATCCCAAGATTCCATTTGAATACCACGCCTCAATCATTTCATAAATCCATCTATGTGGAAATAAAATAACAGTGAAAGCATTTCCCAAGTGCTCAAAGAAGAAAATTCTGTAGGAATCAATAACATCATAATTTAAAATTTCATCAACAAGTGATTTTGAGACAATATCGTCAGTTGCAGTAATACTCCATTTAGTTGGAACCAGTTTTCTTTTTTGGCCTAACATGCCAATACTAAAACACTTTTGAATTTTTGAAAGTTCAATTCCTGAATTGTATAAATTCAATACAGCGTCTTGTGCTTTCAAATCTTTATCATAGAAAGTTTTTTCAATTGATTTTTCAGAAGTTGTTCCAGAGAATTTTGCAGAATGGACAACTCCTACAGGGCCAAAAGGTGCACTTTCACCATCAAGGGAAATATTTGAAGAGACATATTTTTCAAATTTCAAATCAGTGTCAATGGGTTTTGATGACATTGCCACCTCTTGAAGGTTTTCAATGTATTTCCCTTCTGTTTTTTCAATCGAGATTTTTTGTATCCCACGAACTAAATTTAATCGAAAATTTACAATATCTTCCAATGATTTTCCTCTCCATTTTTCAGGACTATCAAGTAGACTAGTATCACCATGGATTGGTGGGACCATGGGGCCAACAAAGACCTTGGGATAATTATAGGAACCAACAAAGACTGAGGGAGGGCTAGATCCACTTATTGAATCAGATGAGAAAAGATTTCCATGTTTTGAAAGGGTCTCATGCCATTTAGCTAAAATTGCACGTCTAATATCTTGAGAATTTGATGACAATGGGAATTTTATTCAAAATGAGTCTATTAACTTGCCTTATTCAAATATCTGACTAGATGTTAATGAAATTATTCAGGATCTTCTTGTTCCCGTTCACGTCCACAATGTGGACATATGGTCTGATTTTGCCATAATTCCTTTCCGCAATTTCTGCAAGACTGAGGTTTCATAATATAGATATCATATGATGTGATTTAAGAACTTCCAAATTGTTGTAACAGTATTGCCAAAAAGAATAGTTTCATTTTTACCCAGTGCAACGGAATTACTATATGCATTTGGGGTCCAGGATGACCTGTATGGGGTAACACATGAATGCAAATTTCCTCAAGACGCATTAACAAAACCAATAATTATCAATTCAGTGATTAACTCAGACGAATTAACAAGCAGTGAAATTGATACCATGACATGCCAATTACTAAAGGGCGGAAAAGATATTTTTACAATTAATGAAAACAATCTAAAAAAAGCAAATCCAGATCTAATTATAACACAAGAAACATGTGAGGTTTGTGCAGCACATACAAATCAAGTAAGTAAAGCACTGGAAATTCTTCATACAAAACCAATGTTGCATTCGATGGATCCTCACAACATGGATGAGATTTTGCAATCAGTAATGGAATTGGGCAAAATACTATCTAAAGAAACAAAGGCAAAAGAGATTACAGAATCACTTGAAAAACGAATTATACATATCAAAAAAATGCAACATGGTAAAAAACCAAAAGTTCTTGCAATAGAATGGATTAAACCATTTTTTACAGCAGGGCATTGGATTCCTGAAATGATAGAGATTGCTGGGGGAATCAACCTGATTAGTAAAAAAGGAGAGCAATCAAGACGTCTAGACATTCAAGAAGTGATTGATTCTGAACCTGATATCATAATCATGATGCCATGTGGATTTGACACAAAGCGGACAGTGGAAGAATACAACCGCATTCTAAAAGGAGATAAAACATGGGATTCTCTTAAAGCTGTAAAAGAAAATCAAATTTTTGCAGTTGATGCAAATTCATTTTTTAGCAAACCAAGCATAAGAACGGTAGATGGATTAGAAATATTGGCTAAAATAATTAATCCAAAAAAATTTACAAATCTCAAAATAAACAATGAATCATTTTTAAATATCAAAAGAAATTAAGTCCAAAAATACAAACGAAAATTAATTTTTAAATCTTAAGAAGAGAATGCTTTCGGTTTTTACCAACAAGATTTGGAAATATGGCACACGAGATGAAAAAAATGTGGGACATCAGCACAGATCTTTGGTTCAAGGGAGAATGGATTGGAAAGGTGGGAGGAGTATTTACAGGGGCATCCAGTGTCCATGGAGGTCAGGAAACAACTGCAGTATCCATGATGTTTCCAATGTTACATCATGGAATGATTTTGGTAGGTCCATCATATGATACTAAGGAATTACATGAAAGTGGAAGTCCCTACGGACCTAGTACAATTGTGGGCGCTAAGAGTGATCAAATTAAAGAAGTCGATTTAATTGTAGCAAAATCTCTTGGAACTAAAATTGCCAAATTGTCATCGAAGATTTCCCAATGAATTAAAAAATAAAATAGATTTTAAAAAATAATCTCACGAATAATTTATTCTAAACTGATGAAGTTATGCCCAGGTAACAATTTTTTGCGCACCTTCAAAGATGCCCAAAAACATGCCCAGAGTAATTCTAGGGTTTTTTCCAGTGATTTTTGTCACCTTATGATAATAATTGGGATTGATTATCACTAAATCTCCAGAAGTAATATTGGGAATTTCGCAAGATGCTACAGAACTTATCAATTTTGATGAATATCCAAAATCAATATTTCTAAACACCTCATTTTCTTTATTCCATTGTTTATTGTATATGACTAAATTTCCACCATATTCAGATTCTTGTAAATGAAGTACGCATGATAGTTGATGATCAATTTTAGAAATTTCATACTCAATTCCTTCATACTTTACATTATCCTTGTGAATTGGGATTGATTTTCCTTTTTCATGTATTCTAACAATAAATGGAGAGTATTTACTATGGAATTCTCTAGCTTGTGAAATATCAAAATGAGGCATTACAGAATTAATGAATTCATGAATTTTTAATGCGGGGTTTTTTATTTTTGAAAAAATACTATTGAGTGCATATTCATATTTTTTCACATCCTCAAAGTATAGTTCTTTTTGGGTTGCATAAGCCATCAAAAAAGTTCCAATATGCATCGAGTGACCATTCAAAAAATAATTTTTTTTACAGTTTTCTATTCTAGTAACAATTTTCCGGCACAAATCTTTTTTATAAAAATTTTTTACTACTATTGCAGGAATTCCTCCACTCAATAATGAATCAATATCAACAGTACGTACTTTTGAATAATCTACTATCTGAGGTTCCCACATCAATATCCCCCAACACCAGAATGGGAAACCTTACCAAGAATCATTCCAGAATTATCTTTTTCTTCAATTTCACATTTAAGAAACGTCCCAATCAGGTTTTTTTTCAACAAATCCTCGCTCCAGTCATTTTGACTAACAGGCAATCCAGGAATATCTGCGGAAGTGATTTGAATTTTTTCAGAGTCATCATAATTTATTTTGTTTCCATTTTTTCTATGTGTAACATTCAAAACAAAAGAATTTGAACTTAATATTTCAGAGCCGTTTCCCCAGATAATATCAACCATGAGAAGTAATGATTCTTTTGACATTTATTTAATTTGTTACAAAAAGCATTTTACCACTAGTATCATATTGTACCAATTTATGAAATACATTTTTTATAGTCAGTAATCTAATTTGTAAAGAATTAGTATCAATCTTCAAAAAATATTATGATAAATCAACGGAAATCCTCAGTGATTTTGATATATTTTCCACTACTTTTTTCATTAGAGGAGGGCTAATTGAGAAAAAACCACGATATTGACCATCACCAATATTTTCAGCAACAAGACCAAATGGTCCCATTGAATTCTTTGTAATGACTATCCACATATCGGAAATGTTTGTTCCATCACAACTAATCACTTCTGAATTTTTTGGAGGTTGTTGAGCTAGGAAAGGATTATTGAAATTTCCAATTATCCAGGCCTTTGGAATTTTTTCAAGAATTTCAAGGTATCTGTCTTCAACATACTTGTATCTTTTTTCAGTCTCAAATGTTGCAAACAGTGCAACGTTATTTTTTACTGCAAAATTTTCAAGTAAAATACTTAGTCGATATAGTTCTTTTCTGCCTGTTTTAAAATTAACGTATCCAGCCTTAATGTATTCATCAAGAGTCCATAGGATATTATGATCAGTGATATCAGTTATTTCTTTTTCAGATAGACCAGGAAACTCACTCCATAATTCTTCTAGGAAGCTGTCATATTCTGAAGTCATAATTGCATTGAATTTTGTTAGTATTTAAAATAATTGTATGTTTTTTCGATGAAAGATTAGAAGACTTTTTTAAATAAATTTTAACATCAAAATATTTGAAAACAGAAAAAGAATTCTCAGATAGGTTTACCTTTGAATTGGTAATCTATTATTTTGTGAAAAGTATTATGCGATGCAAATACTGCAACTGCGGATAGGGCAACCCAGACAATATTTCTAATTGTTATCACTTCATTTGGCTGTGTAATAATCAATGACGTATTAAATAATAAGTAAAAATCATCAAATAGCCAAAACGCAAGAGTTATCCAAGACAAAATTCCACCAATAAGATATCCCAGCCTTGTCTTATTTTTGACAAAGAATATTGCAGTAATGATTGCAACATACCATATGATTCCAGCAAAAATCCAAATTGGTTCAGAGAGCTCAGCTCGATCATCAAGCCAATAAAAGGTAGTACCTACAAGTGCCATTGCAATCAATGAGGCCATCAAAAGTTTTTGATTTATTTTAAATCCAGTGCGTTCTTCTTTTAGAGGCATTTTAGGAGGATTTTCTCTAATTTCTTTTGTTGCAATATCAATTGATTCAACTACAGATTTTAGCGAGCCAGGAATAATTTTTGTTATAGAGTCGTCAGTTACAACAGTATCATGAACTAGACTGTCAATTAGAGGTCGAGCCAAAGATGCTTTAACAGGAGTAATTAGATCTACCCAATATGATGATAGACGTGTAGTAAGAAAGGGAATTTGTAATACCAGTAATTTCTTTCCCAAATATTTTGCATAAATTCGCATTAATTGCTCATAAGTGACTTTTTCAGGTCCACCTATCTCAAAAATTCTACCTGTAGTTTCAGGCTTCTCCAAACATCCTCTTAGATATAGAATTACATCATCAACTGCAATTGGTTGTGCAAGTGATTTAACCCAAGAAGGGCAAACCATGACAGGCAATCTTTCCACAAGATATCGTAGCATTGCATAAGATCCACCTTGAGCTCCAATAATCAAGGAAGCCCGTAATTCAGTAACTGGGATAGTCCCCGATGCAAGAATTTCACCGACATCCTTTCTGCTTTTCATATGGGGTGATAGTGAAATACTATCATTTACCAATCCTCCCAGATAGATGATTCTTTTGACACCAGATTTGGTGGCAGCATTTAAAAAATTTTGAGCCTGTGTTTTCTCACGATTAGCAAATTCCTTCCATTCTTCTTTATTCCCTTCCATAGAATGAAGCAGATAAAATGCGATTTCAACTCCAGATAAGGCATCCTCTAATTCTGATGGTTCAAAAACATCAGCCTGCACATATTTAATATTTCCAGTTGAAGGAATTTTTCTTCTAGACATTCCATTAACAGAATAGCCATTTGCTGTTAGATCAAATATCAATCTGGAACCAATAAAACCAGTTGCACCAGTTACCAAAATACTAAAGGGTTTTTCTTTATAATGCATTTCTGTTGTTATTTTTTGAGACATCTTATATTACAAATTTTTGGAGAGATTCATTGTTTGAAATCATATTATTAGAATACATCGCTCAGTTTTTTTAGAATTTTCAAATCAGATATTTCAATATCATTACTTAATGTAACAATTTTTGCAAGTTTGGGATTTGCATCTCTTCCTAATTTTAGCGCAGTTTTACCTTGATATCGGATTTCAAGTGTAATTCCTTTATCTTTAAGATTTTTTGCAAGATCTTTTCCTTCTGATAATTGTTTTATCAAGCCAGGTTTTTTGTCAAGTTTAATTGGAACATCAAGAACATCTATAATTCTAGAATCACCATCAATGAAAAAATTTATTGATGTGTTTTCATCACATTTTATTTTAAGAGATCCATTATCCAGATAGGATAAAAAATATGCAGGGAGTTGAAAATCTTTCATTTCAATCACCTCATTTTGCAGTTATAGTCAGTTTACCAGTTAAGGCAACTGTACCTGTGGGGATTACTTTGCCATCTTTTTCTACTCTCCCATTCATTGCAAGATCCTCAAAGTCATATGTGATTGAGGCATGTTTTTGAGTGAGTTTTTCAAAAATTTCTGCTAGCAAATTAGCCCATTCTTGTTCTTCAGCCATAACTGAGTTGTGCAATCATAGCATATAACCTAGTGTTAAAATAATTACTAGTGCTAACATTATTTATCCAATATGCTGTATATCAGATATAAACAAAGTGATTTGAAATATTTTTGAATCATAATTTAGCACTATTTTTAATATTCAATGTGGTTAAAATGCAATAAAAACACATAGCAAATATGGAGCAAAGGGAATTAGAGGAAGCTTGCCAACATTATTTTAAAATCACTGATGCTGTTACAGGAGAAATAGCTTGTGAAAATTGTGCACAGGTGCTGTCTGAAAAAATTATTGATTTTGGTCCAGAAAATCAAAATCAAGCCATGGAAGACTATCAAAATAATTCTAGAACTGGACAAAAAATATCATTAAAAATGGCAGATATGGGACTATCCACATCAATTCAATCTCAAAACAAAGATGCTTCAGGGAGAATTTTATCTACTAAAAACAAACAATCATTTCACCGTCTAAGAATGTGGGATAGAAACAGTAAATCTTCAATTACTAAACAGTCATATGTCAAAGCATTTACTTTTCTTGATGGTATCAGATCAAAGATAGCCTTACCTGAATATGTTGTTGAAAAATCAGCATACTTGTTTAGAAAAGCTGAACAAAAAAAATTACTTGCAGGTCGTTCAAATCATTCCATTCTTTGTGCAGTAGTATACATGGCATGTAGAATGACAGATACACCAAGAACATTGGATGATATTGCAAATGCATCAGGAATTAAAAAGAAAGTAATTCAGAGAACATATCGTCTTCTTTGTAGAAATCTTGAAGTCCATTCTGTGTCTTACAACCCATCAGAATTCATATCACGTATATCAAGTGAGGCCCAGATTTCTGAAAAAACTATGCGTGATGCAAGAAAGATTTTGGAATTTAGTCAAAAGGCAGGCATAAATTACGGAAAACATCCAATGTCAATGGCAGCAGCTGCAGTATACCTAGCGGTAAAGAAAAATGATGAAAGAATTTCACAAACTCGACTTTCTCAAATATCAGGCATTAGTGCTGTCACCATTCGCAATAGGGTTAAAGAGGTTCAAGTGGCCCAAAGAAAAAGAATTAGACACTAGCAGTATATTTTACCACTAGTAAAAGATTATTTTATTGGAAAAACATTTCCAAAACGCAACTAATTTTTTAATTTAATTTATTTTTGTGATTTAAAAATAGATTTAGCTTTTTCAGATTCAATTTTGTGTGTTACCATTGGATGTACATAATCCAGATCTTCTGGAAAAGATTTCCAAAGATTATGAATGATTTTTGGAGGCAAGTTATCTAATTCAGGAACCCATTTTTTAATATACAAACATTCAGAATCGAATTTTTCTTGTTGCAACCAAGGATTAAAAATTCGAAAGTATGGAACAGAGTCACACCCCGTTGATGCAGCCCATTGCCAATTTCCAACGTTTACTCCAGGATCATAATCGACTAATTTTTTAGCAAAATATCTCTCCCCTAATCTCCAGTCAATATGAAGATCTTTCGTCAAAAAGGAAGCTACAATCATTCTAACTCGATTATGCATAAACCCAGACTGGTTAAGCTGTCTCATCCCTGCATCAACAATAGGGAATCCAGTTTTCCCATTACACCAAGCAGAAAAATGCTCTTTGGAATTAGACCACCTGATTTTTTGAAATTTCTTTCTAAATGATTTTTTTTGGGACCATGGGAAATGAAATAAGATATGGTTGAAAAACTCTCTCCAATAGATTTCACCCATCAGAATATGGTCTAAACCAAGTTTTTGTTTAATTGCATGATGAATTTCCCTGATAGACAAAGTTCCAAATTTGTTATGCGCAGATAATGTTGTAGTATGAAAAAGACTTGGAAAATCTCGAAATTTTTTATAATCTATGAACTTTTCCAAATTTTTTAGTATTTTCAAACCTTCATTTCTGCCACCTGGAATTTCGGGATTTTTAATTTCTGGTGCTAAGATTTGAGCACTAGATATTTTTGCATTAAAATAATTTTTTTTAGAATTTTTTGAAGGAGATCTAACAGGAAATTGGCGTGCCTTTTTGTAGAAATGAGAGTAAATCATGTAGGGGTTTTCATCATTTGTTTTTATTTCATTTGGATTATGTAAAAGATAATCAAGTGAATTATGAAAATTAATGTTATTTTTTTTACAAACTTGATGAATTTTAGCATCACGCGATTTTGAGTATTTAGAAAAATCAGTATTTGCAAAGATTGCATCTACATGGTGTTTTCGAATTATTTCATCTATGATCAGAGACGAATCGCCCTGAAATTGATTAAGAGTACTGTTCTTCTTTTTTAATTGTAAATCCAAATCAGATATGGATTGGGAAAGAAAAGTCCATCTAAATTTAGAAATTTTTGGATTCTTTACTAAATCAGCATCAAAAATAAAACACGGAATGACAGATTTTGAATGTTCGAGTGATTTTATTAATCCAGTGTTGTCATGTAATCTTAAATCTCTTCTAAAAATAAATAAGGACTTTTCATACATCTTTAGTTTAAAATGCTAATTTATTATTGAATTGTAAATTTTGCACCAAGTGTTTTGCCCATTACTTTTAGAGCGTATCGGCAAACATTTGGGTTAAGTGTGAAAAATCCTCTAAACATTCCAGCTTCAAATTCTTCAGCAATTAATCCAAATGGGCCATAAGGTCCTCTAGTGATTACAGTCCATACCTTTGCCAAATTTGTATTTCCACAATTCAACACTTGGATTTTTGGAGGGGTTTTGAATTCAGTTTTTCCAAAATTTGCAATAACCCATATTTTTGGAATTGTTTTAATCATTTCCTGATATCTTTTTTCAACAAATTTGTACCGCTTGACTTCTTCAAAAGAGGCCAATAATGGTTGACTATTTTTTTGCGCATAAGCTTCAATTAATTTACTAAGATGAAATAATGACTTTCGGTCAGATGAGAAGTTATGGTATCCTGCTTCAATGAATTTATCTAAACCCCATAAAGGAAGAATAGATTTATCTAAATTGTGCCATTCTGCAAGCTGGGGGAATTCTGCCCAAACTTTACCAACAAAATCAGTATAAGGACTATCCATGATTGATTAATTTTAAAATCAGATATAAGTTATCTCTTTAAAATTTACATAGTACCATCCAATTGTTTTTATTCATCAAGATTTTACTAGAAACAATGGGGCGTTATGAAAAACTTTTAGATATGCTGATGGATTTCAACAATTCCATCAGATTTGCTGCAATTAGTAATACCAAGGGGGAAATATTATGGCATAGTAAAAGAAACGATGTAAAACTAAAGGTGCCCTTAGCAGAGACTAAAAAAGCAATGAGGCGTGAAGCCGATGATTGGGCGGATCGTTCAAAATTTGAAGATAGGAATGAATTAGGAAGGGCAATGTATCACATAACTTCTTTTGAAAAAATTAAACGAATAACCATACCAGTAGATGCGTTTCATCTCTTGTTTGTAAGTGTAGATAATGAACCACTAGCAAAAACCAAAAGAAAAAGTTACGGCAGATTAGTCGAGATGGGAAAAATAATGTCCATTGTAGATTTTGTCAACACATTTGAAGAATAGTAAGAAAATATTTTTTAAAGAAGATTAGATTTTTAGAAATTTAATTCATAGAAATTCATTTGCTCTTATTTACCACTAGTTCAGAGATTTAGAATATTTATTAACAGAATTACCTAACAAAAAGGGTGGACAAATATGAAAAACTTCTCAACATGTTGATGGATTTTAACGAGTCTATCAGATTTGCTGCAGTTTGTAATAAAAATGGAGAATTTCTTTGGAACAGTCAGCGAAAAGGAGTCAAAAACATTGTCCCGTTAGAGGAGACAAAGGATACCATTTCAAGAGATATAGAGGCATGGAAAGAAAATTCAGCAATTACAGGCATCGTAGGTTCAGGATTATACACCATAGCATCATATGATAAAATCAAAAGAATAACAGTTCCGCTGGATGAAGGCAATATGTTATTTATCAGCGTTAACAACAAGCCCATGTCAAACATCAAAGGTAAAAGTTATGGCCATTTAGCCGAAATGGGAGAAATTTTATCGATTGTTGATTTTATCAAAGCAAAAAAATAGTCCAGAAAGTTTACCACTAGTAAAAATTATTGGCATTAGTTATATATCGAATATTTCTTAAAACTGTATTGGTATACATTAGAGCTAAAAAAGTAAAATCTGATCAATATCTCTATCTTGTAAGGAGTGTGTGGGATTCAAAGAAGAGCACATCAAAACAAGAGATTGTGAAATATCTTGGTAAGGCATCTGAAGTTGTAAAAGACGACATACCATTAGACTATAGAAAAGATCCAAAAGTTCTATCTGTTCTTGCATCATTTAATCCAAAAGACATTAAAAAAAGAGAGGATGCATCAAAAAAATCTAAGAAACAATTATACAAAAAATTGACTGATGGAAATATTCAAGATTCAATTAAAATTTATGAAGAATATGAAAAATTATTTAATACCGCAGACTTTTTTGACAAAATTCTCAAGCCAGTTATGTACCAAGTTGGAGAAGATTGGGCAAGTAACAAAATCAGTGTTGCCACAGAACACGTTGCAAGCAACATAGCACTCACACTAGTGAAAATAATTATGGATAGAGTAAAAGGTTCTGAAAATAAGAAAAAAATTCTCATATGCGTTCCCTTAGGAGAAGAGCATCATTTGGGATGTGATGTGTTGGAAACATATCTAACAATAAAGGGATACAAAGTATACAATATTGGAACATCAATACCAACAGAATCGATTCTTACGTTTATTGAAAATGATAAACCAAATCTAGTACTAATTTCAATTACCTTAGAAGATAACTTACTAGCAGCACAAAGATTGATTAAAAAAATTAAGGGAGAATTTGAAATTCCAATATTAGTTGGAGGAAGAGCAGTCCAATCGGAGAAAATTCCAAAGTTTGATGCTCAAGTAGTTTCAGATATCAATCTTGAGGAAATTCCAAAAATCATAAGAAAAGTAAAATGAAATAATTCAAGATTTTAAGAAGGATTGGATTTTAGGAGTGCATAAAATCGAGCTATGAGCTGCTGAATCTGTTCCTATCCCATAACTAATTGTAGAATCTCCAACAAAAAATAAGCCTTCAATACCAGGAATTTCATGAGGCATTTTAGACTTCCAAACCATTCCAGGCTCCTTTACAACTGACTCTACAAGCTTCCAAGCCATGGGCCTTTCCCAAAGCAAGGATGAATTGAATTCAGGATAAATCGATGAAATTTCATCTTTCATTTTTTCAACGATTTCTTTAATTTTTACAGAGTCATCAGCTACAGATGGATCAACAGGCGTTCCAGCAATTATCAAGTGTTCTCCTTTAGGAGAAACAGATGGGGCGATATTTGAAATAAAGAAAATGCCTTTTGTGGTATAACTATTCCCTACTGGAAAAACAACTTGACGAGAATCAATTTTAGAGTTTAGTGCAAAATGAACTTCTACCACGGCAGTTTTTTTATCCAAACGATTTATTTTTTCAGCAAATTTTCTGTCAATTATATTTTCATCAAATAATTGCTTTAGTGCCATGTATGCAGGATAAGAGACTACAACACAATCAGATTTAAAAAAAGTCCCATCATTTTCTATAATTCCTATAACTTTAGAATTTTCTATGACAATTTTTTTTACAGAATGATTTGTTTCAATGGTGCCCTTGTTCTCAATTATGTAATCACCTAAAACTCTTGAAATAGAATCATAGCCCCCTTCATCAGGGTATGCAAATTCACTTGTACCCCCTTTAAACGGATTTGCTCGGATTATAGTTCTTGCAAATTCACCCAATGAAATATGGTCAGCAGTATCTGCAAATGCCAGCATGCAAACTGCCTCAAAAAAGGCATTTGTGTCAGGATCAAGATTTTTTGTAATATCAATTAATGATTTATCATCCCACTCCTCTGTTTTTTCAATAGATGAGAATGCCATAGGAAGTAAAAGCTTGAGCAATCTTATTCTACTCTTTAATGGAATTAATGAAAGTTGTAGAAGGTCAATCATTCCTTTTGGATATTTATGAAATCCAGAATCAGAATGAAATGCAATGTCATTGACTTTTGCAAGCTTTAATCTATGTTCTATTCCAATTTCTTTTAATACACTAAAAATAGCAGATTTTTTGTAAAACGGCATTATATGAAATCCATTATCAAGAATATAATTACGATATTTCATGGAGGCTGTTCTACCACCAAGTTTGGATGATTTTTCTAAAATTCTAACGATATTGCCTTGTTTTGACAGCAGGGCTCCAGTCGTTAGCCCTCCAACACCGGCACCAATAATCACTGCTGTTTTAGTCATAACTTGTTATTGGTAATTCACTATTTATGCAAGTGCCAACAAAATAGCATAGTGCTAATTTTGATATGAGGTAAGAGAACTATCATACTTTTCAACAGCAACAATGAATTTATCCATGGTAGCACTTATTTTGTTTTTAAGAAATCCCTCTAAAAAACCAAACAAGCGGTAAAACCCACTAAGAATTAATTTTACCTCTATAGAGACTATAGTTCCATTTCCAGACTGAACATAGGTTTCAGTAAAGACAGTTCCTTTAGTAGGCCCATTTAAAATATGGATCTCATGTACATTTGGTTTTACAACAACATGCTTTGTTTTAATTTTTAAAGGAATTCCTAAAAAATTTATTTTTTCAATTACAATCTTACCATAATCATTTTCCTTTATCACTTCAAGTGATTTGAAATTTTCTGGCATAATATTATGAAAGTTTTCTACGTCAGTACTTAATTGAAAAAGTCTGTTTTGTGGTAAATAGGAACAACGCTCCATAGTAAAAGTACTCAATTTTTAATCACCACGTCCAGGTAGTCAGAGAGATTTGTTTTTGTTACTTCAAATTCAGGGTAATGACTCATGATTTGTTTTGCAAGTAATGCCATCGAAGTTTTAACACCATCAGTTTTTTCAGGATCAGTGTTTGGGTAAAGCCTAATCGTTGTTTTTGATTTACGTGTTGAAATCTCTATTAAAAACTGCTGATGAATATCAGAAATAACAACCGTAGGTAATAGTGCAGTTAATTTTTCCTTATCAACAAAAATATTTGTAATTTTAATCAAAAAGGGTTCTTTCTGAAATACTTCTGTAAACTTTTTTGAAAAATCATCAAGATCAATTCGTTCACCAAATACAATATGGGGCATCCTAATAATTCTGGGAGTTTGTGACATATATATGAAAAATAAAAAAGCGTATAGTGCTAAATTAAACAGTTTCTTTAAGCCACTCAGGCATGAATTAGCACTAGTTGAGAAATTTTCTTGATTTTATATAATTTAAAGTCATAATAAAATTATGGGGATTGAAATACTTCAAAAAGTTAACGAAAAAGAATTTTTGCAAATAGTCAATCATGAAATTAAAATTTGCATTATTTGCGGATATGACAAAATTGAATCTTTTGAGCATGGTATGTCTTGCGAGGAATGCGGAGCATCGTTTGGTAGAAGAAAGTACAAAGGAGGTGAAATGAATGGGTAGGACGTGTAGAGGAATATGTACAATGCATAGAGCAGAAGCAGTTCCAAATAAGATCAGATACGATGTAGGTCAAAAAAGATGTACATTTTGTGGTATATTTTTGTCAAGTGATGACACTAGATGTATTTGCTGTAGAGCAGTGCTAAGGACAAAACCAAGAAGTAAGAAACGAGACTAGGTATTTTTTCCTGCACTAACTAGAGACACCACATCTCTATCTCTTAATTGATAGTCAATTGGCAACCTAAGGTTATACCTCAAGTCTTTGCCATATAGAAGTCCCTTGGTCAAATCAGTATGGATTTCTTTTGCAAGATCATTTATTGTTGCTCCATCTTTTAAGAGAATTAAATCAGGTAAGATTCGTCCTTTTTTATCAGTTAGATTCATCTCATCAGCTACTGGGTAAATTGAGTTCATTTTGAGGAGTTTGAATACAGCTACATTAATTGCAAATTGAACGCCAGTTCTCATGTATTCACCCATTATTCCCTTTTTGATAAAATTGAGGGCGTTGATTTGTTTCTCATTTAGATCTTCAGATTTTATTATTTCAAATTGCTCAGAGCCAGGAGAATATTTTATCAATCCTTTTTGCTCTGCTCGTCTTAGACTAAATTCACTGTCTCCACTTACTGGGATGACTATTGAATCATTATAGCGCTCTCTGAGCCTTGCAAAATTTTTGTCTGCACCATCGACATCAACTTTGTTTGCAACTATCAATGTAGGTTTTGAAATTTTTCTTAGATATGATGCAAATTTCTTGCTATCAACCATATCAAAATCATCAAAGTCTTTTTCTGACAATCCTGTTGATACAAATGTCTCTTTAACATGATTTTTGTTTACGCCAATTCCACGATACAAATCAGTGATAGCATCAAAAACATCAGTTCCTGTACGGATTAGTTTGGACACTTTCTCTCTGTTTCCTTCCAAAATTTTATGATACCACATGATCAATTCCTCCTCAATGTCTGCAAAATCAGATATCGGATCACCAGTTCCAACCTCAGTGATTTTTCCAGTAGGATCAACTCCACCAGATGCATCGACAACGTGAAGTAGTGCATCAGACTGGGCGGCAATTGACAAGAATTGGTTTCCCAATCCCTTCCCTTTCCATGCATCCTTGATTAGTCCTGGCAAATCTATCAATTCTATCGGAATATATCGCCAGCCATCAAGACATTTCGAATTATTTGGATTATCTTGAATTTTAAATTCTGGGTGGACACATAATGTAATTGCGTGTGCAATTCCAGATACTGGTGCCTTGGTAGTAAACGGATAAGATGAAATTTCTTCAGATGATAATGTAGCAGAATTAAAGAATGTGGTTTTCCCAGTATTGGTTTTACCAATTAGACCGAGTTTGATTGGCATGGAATGATTTTCAGTCCAGAATATTTATCTCTGCCTAGGAATGAGGGATTTTTTTGCTTTTGATTTTTTCAAGTGTTTGCTCTAGTTCTTTTAGTGCCCAATCTATATCAGATAAATCATTTCCAGATAGAGTGTCTTTCCATTTCTCCAATACGCTATTTGCAATTTCAGATGAATTGTAGAGCATATTCCAATAGGGATGATGCTCAGCTGTGGCATATGCCAATTCAGTGACATCATTTAGACCATTTTTTGCTCTTGCAATAGATGTGATATTTTCACCAAAAATTTTGATAATGTTATTTTCTAGATCTTTTTCAATCTTCAAAGGGATGTTTTGCTTTTCATATTTTTTTGCCAAATCAAGTAATTCATGATAGAAATTTTCAAACGTCATTATTTCATCAATCTCTGATGTTCTGCCAGCATGCATCTATTGAAGACTACAGTAATTCCTTCTTTTCTGGCCAGTTCTTCAGCTTCAGAATTGTGTATTCCTTCCTGGAGCCAAATTACTTTGGGTTTTTTCTTTATTGCATCATGGATTACGGATAAAACTTGCTCTGATGGTCTGAAGATGTCAATAATTTCAACATCTTCTTCAATTTCTGAAATAGAAGCATAGCATTTTTTTCCCAGAATTTTATTAGTTGTAAGATTTACAGGTTTTATATCATATCCATTATCAGAAAGGTATTTTGGTACATAATGTGCTGCTTTGGAAGAGTTTTTAGACATTCCAATAACTGCAACTTTACGCATTGAAAGAATATCACGTATTTGATCATCAGTGTGTATGTCTTGCTCCATGAAAGTAAAAGATAGTTGAGGAATATAATTTTTGAAATTTTACTAAAACAAAGAATTTTTTACCCAGAAAAAACTAAAAATCGTATGGAAGAGGAGCCAAAAGACGTCATAGTTTTAGGTGCAATTAAGCACGGAATTAACAAATTTGAAAAAATTCAAAAAACAACTCAGATTGAAGCCGAAGAATTGAACAAAATTTTAGAACAATTAGAAAAAAGAGGATTAATTGAGGTTGTAGAGAAAAAAGGATGGCTAGGAAAGAAAATAGAAATGAATGTCACAGAAAAAGGATCTAAAGAAGTAGATGAGAGAGTGCACGAATTACAAACTAGATGGAATCAAATGTCACAAATTTACAAAACGGGAGATAAGGAAAAAATGAAACAATCTATGGAAGATAACAAGTCATTCTTACCAATGATGATGTTCTTTGGAGTAATGGATATGATGATGTTTAGTATGATGTTTAGTATGATGGGAATGGCAATGTCAGATTATGTACCCGCAGAAAGTATGCCAGAAGGAGGAGATGCCGCAATGGATGATGGCAGTATGGACGGAGGTATGGATGATGGCGGATTTGATATAGATATCGGATTCTAGTTCATATTTTATACCCGGGCTTAAAACATAACATGGTTGATTTACAATTCATTTGACAGTCCAGGATTAGTTAAAGTTCTAACATTTTTGCAGACACATAACACCGAATATTTGTCAGGTCAAGATTTGAGTGATGTTCTAAGAATTAGCAGAGTCGCAATATGGAAGCATATTAAAAAAATTCAGGAGTTAGGATATACTGTTGAGTCAAAACAAAAGTTAGGTTACAAGCTTACATCAAACTCTGATGCTCTTCTACCTTGGGAGATAACATCGGGGTTGAAAACAAAAAAAATTGGGAAGAAGGCATATTATTTTGATTCAATTGATTCTACTCAAAATCAAGCACTAAAAATGTCTGAAGATACTTCAAATGATGGTACCATAATAATTGCAGCAAAGCAGACAGGTGGAAAGGGAAGATTGGGAAGAAAATGGATTTCACCTAAAGGAGGCATATGGTTTTCAATAATACTTCATCCAAAGTTTGATATTTCAATTACCACGTTATTTCCAATTGCATCATCACTTGCACTATCATATGCAATAGAAAAAACATTCAAAATTAAACCAGAGTTGAAATGGCCCAATGATGTTACAATAAAAGGAAAAAAAGTTGCAGGAATGCTAGTTGACGTATCACTAGAGTCAAACAAGATTGAAAGTTTGGTTTTAGGGGTAGGAATAAATTTTGATGTAGATGTCAAACAGATTGAAAAAAATCTCAAAGATACACCTAATTTTTATGGAGTTACATCACTTGGGGAGCAAAAGATGAAAATAAAGCCAAAAATTTTGGTTCAGACATTTTTACTAGAGTTAGAAAAAATCTACGAGTTATTAAATAGAAAACAAACAAAAAGTATTATTTCAAACTGGTCAAAAAGATCTTCAACAATTGGAAAAAAAGTAGAACTCAATACAATAGAGGGCAAGATAAAAGGTGATGCAGTTAAAATTGATGATGATGGAGCTTTAATCTTGTCAGAGAAAAATAAAACAAGCAAAATAATTGCAGGCGATATAATTCATTTATCAAAATAAGATTATTTTTTAGTACTTTTAGGCTTGGTGGCTTTCTTTTTTTTAGATTTAATCATAGAGGGTTTCTTTTTAGATTCAAGCATAGAAGATTGTGTTTTAAGAATCTCTTTTAGATCTTTTTGTATCTCAAAAACAGAAGAAAGCATTTCCTCTAATTCTCCAGAATAATTCTCATATGCAGAGATCAATTCCGTTTTCTTATCATTTGCTTGTGATAAAAATTCGTTTGAGCGCAACAAGTTTGCAGAAGTAATCATTTCTGGGATATCAGAAGGCAAATCTCCTAATTGATTCAAATCATGTCTGATTTCTTGTATTTTTTTTCGTAAATCATAAATTATTTCACCTGCTCCAACTTTTGCCAATACAAAAGACGTGTTAATGAATAAATTAAAGATTTTCTAATAGCGATAATTATCCTATACAAAATAGCTTGGAACTTAGTATAAAATAGAAATAGATTATATCTAAAACAACAATATGGAAAAAGGCATAATGCAAAATATTCGTATTCTAGTCATATTTTTGATTAGTTCATTTATTTTTACAACACCTGCTTTTGCGCAAACAGAGAAGGAAGCAGAGCAAATGTTTAATCAAGCTACAGACCTGTTTGTAAAGGGAAATTATAAGCAGGCAATTACAATTTATGATGAAATTTTAGAGATTGCACCAAACAATATTTCAACTCTGAAGATGAAGGGGATAGCACAAAGTAATCTAGAAGATCATACAAATTCACTAAAGCAATTTTTCAAAGTATTACAATATTCTCCAAATGATGCTTTAGCATTAACTGGTATGGGAGTGGGATTTGGAAATCTTGGTGAATATCAAGAATCAATTACATATATTCAGAGAGCATATGATGAAAAACCTAACAGTGTAGTGATTAATAATTATAAAGAATTTATTGAAAAAGTTATTTCAAAATACCCATACACACCAACAGAAAAGCCAAAAGGGTTAGAAAAAGAATTCATCACATCAATTCCTGAATGGGTAAAACCAATAGCCAAATGGTGGTCTGAAGGAAATATTGAGGATGCAGAGTTTGCCTCAGCATTACTATACCTTATTGATAATAAAATAATCCAAATTCCACCTGTAGAGACACAAAATATCTCAAATGAGATCCCAATATGGATTAAAAATAATGCCGGATGGTGGGCAGATGGAGAAATTGACGACGACTCCTTTGTGTCAGGAATTCAATACATGATTGAGCAGGGAATTCTTACTGTAAATCTTAAAGACACAAATAAAAAATCACAAGACGAGATAGATCACGAGTTTTACTTGTTTGGAAAGTATCTACGGGACATTTCAAACAACATTGCTAAAGAAAAAAGATACATTGAATTTCCCAATCCAAGCCAGGATGTCATAAAGAAATTCCTTAGGGATTACGTCAAATGGAATTTTGAGGCAGAGGTGTCAAAGGCATCCAGCAATTTCCCAGATCCAACATATGAGATAGTCGATGGAACATACAATATTTTATACAAAGTATTCATCAATGAGCAACCAATAGGACTTCCATTAGATCATATAAATACATTACAAAACTCATTAGCATTTTGGGAGAAGCAAGAGTTGAATACAAATGATCAAAAAGCCAAAATAAAATTTGAAATAACAAATCAAAAACATGAAGCAAATGTATGGGTGACATGGGTTGTTAGAGATATCGGAGAGGGAGTTTTAGGTCACGCACATCTGGGAAAGGGAGTAGTTGAAGTAACATTGGGAGATTACAATTGTGATGGAAGTTTTCAATTGTACGATGTTAAAAGTGTCGAGACAATCATGACACACGAATTAGGACATTCAATAGGCTTGAAACATGTGGAAGATCAAATGAACATAATGTACCCATCATACACGCCATCATATGCTTATTGTCTATTGAGTTAATTTCAAAAATTCGATCATGTTCTAATTATTGAGAACAAGTATTAGCTTAACCTACACACAATTAACCTGCAGAAATTAGGTAAAATGGATAATAAGGTAATTAGTCAATAACTGATTATTATGCTTAAAAACACAATGATTTCGGGCCCAAAATGCCCATCATGTGGAAATCAGAAAATTGTTACTGATCAAGACACAGGGGAATTATTTTGTGGAAAATGTGGTTTTGTAGTTACTGATAAAGTCGCAGACACTGGTGCTGAATGGCGTTCTTTTTCAAATGATGAGACAAATCGTACAAGAGTTGGAGCTGGAACATCATTAACGATGCACGACATGGGATTATCAACAGTGATTGGAGCTGCTAACAAGGACTCTACTGGAAAACCACTATCTGCAAGTGTAAAAAGTTCAATTGAAAGATTAAGAACATGGGACAGTAGGACACAAGCACATTCATCAGCAGATAGAAATCTAAGACAAGCGCTTAATGAAATGGACAAGTTAAAGGATAAACTTGCATTAACTGATGCAGTGGTAGAGAAAGCAGCTTACATTTACAGAAAAGCCATGGAGAGGAAACTAGTTAGAGGCAGATCAATTCAAGGATTGGTTGCAGCTTGCCTGTATGCATCATGTAGAAACACAGAAACACCTAGAACATTAGATGATATTGCAAAAGGAATCAACATTAGAAGAAAAGATGTGGCAAGATGCTACAGATTAATTTTCAGAGAGCTCGAATTAAAAATGCCAGTAGTGGATCCAGTCAAGGGAGTTTCAAGAATTGCAAGCATTGCAGAGTTGAGTGAAAAAAGTAAGCGAAAGGCAATTGAGATTTTAAATCAAGCAAAAACACTGGGCATTGTGGCAGGAAAAGACCCAATGGGTATTGCCGCAGCAGCATTGTATCTTGCATGTATTAGCACAGGAGAAATAAAATCTCAAAAAGATATTTCAATTGCATCTGGAGTAACAGAGGTCACGATACGAAACAGATGTGCAGGATTAAGAAAAATGCTAAATGATTAAAATGTTAGAAAGTAAATGGTCTGAGTGGCAAGATAACAATCAAGAGAGTATTTTAGAAATTCCTGAAAAACCTGGCGTGTATATGATGCATGAATCCATGATAATATTGTTCATTGGAGGCTCCCAAAACATGAAAAAATCAATTATTGATTCATTAGAGAAGAAATGTGTTTCAAATTCAACTAGAATTAGATTTAGGGAAGAAACAAATTTTGACGAAGTAAAAAAAGAGTTAATTTCAGAGTATAAGAAAAGACATGAGGGAAACATACCTCATTGTATGAGTTAATGCGTATCTCTTTTAAATTCTAATTTATCCCATGGAAAAACAACATATGCGGAATTTTTTGTTTTTGTAGCATAAATTAATTGTTCAGGGTATTTTTTGCCACGTCTTGCAAATAATGTAACAAAGACCAATTTTGATGGTTCATCAATCATTGAAATAATTTTGTTAAATGTTTCACCTGTATCATAAATATCATCAACAAATAAAGAATCTGAAGATATCTTTTTTTTATCAACTAGAATTTTCTCAATTCCAAGATGATCAGCAAGTAAACGTGAAGGAATCAATCCACCTCTACTAACAGTGGATATACTTGTAAAGGTCCGAGGTAATTTTGAAATAGTTTTTGAAAGTGTTTTAACCATTGACTCTATCTCATCCCAATCAACATTCTGACTTGTTACCATATTTTTTAATTCCATAGAGAGTGTTTTGTAGCTTTTTTAGAATGTTTTTGTGGGGGATTTTTTCAAAGGCTCAATTATTTTTAGGACTTTAAAGGGTAATTTTCCAAAATCTAATTCTTTTTCAGATGACACAAGTAATACGTCATCATTATTTAATGGGAAACTCATTACAATAACCTTATCTCTATAAGACATTGAAAAATGAACTTTACCAAATTCATGATCAAATTCACGCCTCATCCTAACACGTAGGGCTAATTCCATGAACATCATCTCATCTTGTTTTTGAGCTTCAAGTGAAAGCAGTCCTTTTTTCATCCCACCAGCTGCTAGATGGCCTCGGCTGTTGATTATTCTTGCAGAGCGCATTTTGGGATCAAGTTTAATGATTTTTTGACAGATTTTTTCTAGTTCTTCTGCATTCTCCATTAGTCTAACTTTACAAGCGATCTATTTATTGCGAGCTGTGATAAATGATATCTGTGCAGCCAGAGCAAACTAAAGAAAAAGTAGAGCCATCAAAAGAAATGTCAGATCAATTCAAGCATCTATCATTATTTTGGACAGATATTATGCATCTAATGGCTAGTAAGCCTCAAGCACTCACATCAATTGGGCCTATGCGTGCATTTGCTGCAAACTCTAAGAAAATTTCAACGGAATTAATAGAGATTAATGAAGATTTAATGGAATTTAACAAATACCTCACACAATACTACAAACAGCTTTCAGAAGCTTGGGGGATTGCCCAAAAGAAAGTAAATCTAAAAGCACCTGAAGTACCTCAGGATGTAGAGCAGATAGAGGCATTCAAACGAATATGGATTGACATTTTTGATAACGATTTTACGGAATTATTTGATTCTGAAAATTTTGGAGATAATTATGGAAAACTGGTATCAAAAGAACTTGAATTGACAAAACACTGGAATAACATAGCAAATGTAATTTTACAATCAGTAAATCTTCCAAGTAAAGAAGAGATAGATGAAGTTTACAAAGAGATGCATTCATTAAAAAAAAGAGTAGGAAAGTTAGAATTAGAATTAAAGAAAAAGGAGATGAAGGAAAATGCAAAGTGAATCAAAAGTAGATCCAAAGATCATTGAAGAGATTTTAAAATTTAGTAAAAATGTAATTAATGCTCCAAAATTAGTTTCAGCACCTGACGAGATTGTTTTGGAAGTAACTCCACACGACACTGTACAAAAGATGGATAAAACCAGACTAATACACTATAGACCTCTTACTGAAAAACAACACAAAACGCCACTACTAATTTCATATGCATTGATAAACCGATATCATATTCTAGATATTCAACCAGAAAAAAGTTGGGTGAGAAATTTACTACAACAAGGATTTGATGTATACATGTTAGATTGGGGAACACCCACAAGCATGGATAAGTATCTTGATTTTGATGATTATGTCAATGGTTATTTGGATTCTTATGTCGAATATATCAAAAATGAATCTTCAAATGAAAAAATTTCACTGCAAGGGTATTGTACTGGTGCAACTATCGCGACAGCTTACTCATCTTTACATCCCGAAAGTGTAAAAAATTACATTGCAACTGCACCCGTAATTGACGGATGGAGAGACACTACAGTGATAAGCAATCTTGCAAAACACATGGATGTGGATAAAATGGTGGAAATCATCGGAAACATGCCTCCTGAATTCATGTATTACTGCTTTTCAGTGCTAAAACCATTTGAGCAAGGAATCGAAAAATATGTTAAATTCTTCAAAAATATAGACAATAAAAAATTTGTAGATAATTTCCTAAGAGTAGAAAAATGGTTAGGAGATACACCTCCAATCCCAGGAGAATTATTCAAACAATGGATAAAAGACATCTATCAAGATAATCTATTGATTCAAAATAAAATGTACATAGAGGGGCAAAAAATTGATTTAAAGAAAATAGACATGCCAGTATTTACGCAGGTGGCAGTAGGGGATCACCTGGTATCACCTGAATGCAGTATGCCTTTGCATTATGCTATTGGAAGTGAAGACAAAACATTGAGAATGTATCCTACAGGACATGTTGGAATGATTGCAAGTTCACTATCACAAAAGAAAGTGTTGCCTGAGCTGGGACAATGGTTAGCTGAAAGATCATAAAAAAGAAAAAGAATAAAAAAATTCTTTCTAATTATTTTTTGTAGTGAATACAGAAATCCAAGATTGTAGTATGTTTCTGTTTAGGTCAGCAAATGACTTTGCATTATCGTTGAATGTTTTGATGTTTTGTTGTGTTGCATCGATAGTTGCAAGTGCTACTTGATTTTGAATTGAAGTTGCTTTTACAATTTCTTCTGTTGTATCATTCATTACTTTTAGTGTAGTTGCAGGAATATTTGCTGCAATACCGGATTTCTTTGCATATTCTTTTTGTAATGTAATAGTTGAATCTACAACATTTTCATATGCTTGTAGGAATTCCTGTTGTACGTTAGTAATTGATTGATGATACTGAGGTACTGATTGCTTAATACCATTGAAGATTTTGTCAATATTTTCTTGATATGTAGAAAATAGATCTTTTGGATTACTGGTTGTTTCGTTTTTACTCATTGTTTCACCTCCTTAGTTTTTGATTTTTTTGCAATTGGTAGGATGATAACTTGAACCAAGTCACCGTCACTCAAGCCAAGTGCATTACGTTCAGCTTCAGGGATTGAGATTCTGCCATTACTGCTAATGGTAGTTTTGTATGCACCCCAATTCATGAAGGATGGAAGCATTTGTCCGATGTTAAACATGGTATCCATGCTTTTGTTTTGCATAGATGTTACATTTTCCATAATATTGGATTGAGTTTTTCGAGTACTGTCAGAAACTCCTTTGAGTGTTTCTAAGGGATCAAATGTTTTGCCAGGTTGATTTGTCATCAAGGCACCAAAATTTTTCATAAATTCTGCTTGAGCTTGACCACTTTTTTTGATCCAAGATTTGAACATTTCACTAGGATCATATAGGTTTTGATTACCATTCATAGGTAATCATAGGGAATAGATGTATTTAAATGATCTAAGAATTAGTTAAAAACTCCAAAGATTTACTTGAAAAAGACTTTGGATCCTGTACATAGGGAGTATGCCCACATCCTTCCATGGTGTAAAGTTGGCAGCCAGGGATTTTAGAGATAAAAATTTCAGCGTTTTCAATTGGAATGACGGGATCATCAGCACCCCAAATAATTAAAGTTGGAACAACTATTGATTCTAATTTTGACGAACCTAGCTTTGAGTTTTTTAATCCTAAGATGGTAGACATGAATGCAAGTTTTGCATTAGGCAATTTCATTCGCTCTACAAAACCATGAACAATCTCTTCAGGAACTTCTTCCCCAGAGCCTTCCATTAACTCAAATGCTTTTTTTGCGTTTACTTCATTAGGATATAAAGCGGCCATAATGTATGCATCAAGGGCAGGAGTAGAATGCTCCATTACTCCAGCAGGAGAGGTTAGAATTAATTTTTCAACTTTTTCCGGATGAGATAAAGTGAATTCAGCACATACTTGTCCCCCCAAAGAAGATCCAATTACACTAGCATTCTTAGTATTTGTCAAAGAGAAAAATTTACTTAAAAAATCTGAAAAGTACTCAGGAGTATAATCTACCAGAGGTTTGTCACTATATCCAAACCCAATAAGATCGGGAACCAATACTCTATAGTGTTTTGCAAAAATAGGAATTACCTTATCCCATCTTTCAGCTGATGCACCTAAACCATGTACAAGCACTAGCGTTTTTTGAGAATTGCCTGATTCAAGATACCGTATTTTATTTTCGTCTATTTGAAGAAATTTTTCTTCCACTGTTTTTGCTCAATTAAATGACTAGATAAATTTAATGAAAACAGCGATCAGTAAAATTATCGGTATGAATATTCCAATAGTTATTGTAAAATAATTTTAAGAGAATCCGTGTTTCTTGAAATACTTTTGATGGTATTCCTCAGCTTTGTAAAAAGTGGGAGCAGGGACTATCTCAGTCACTATAGGATCATCAAACTTGCCTGATTTTTCAAGATCTTGTTTTGATTTTTCTGCAATTTTTTTTTGTTCTTCATCATGAATAAAAATTGCAGAGCGGTATTGATTTCCAACGTCTGGTCCTTGACGGTTCAAGGTTGTAGGATTGTGATTATTCCAAAATACATCAAGAAGTTCTTTATATGATATTTCATCAGGATCATATTCTACCTCTACAGCTTCTGCATGGCCAGTTTTATCAGCACATACTTCTTCATAAGTTGGATTTGGGAGTTTGCCTCCAATGTAGCCTACTTTAGTCGATTTAACACCTTTAGTTTTATTCAATAAATCCTCAACATGCCAAAAGCACCCTGCGCCAAATGTTGCTTTCATAAAATTATTTATCCAGTATAGAATTAAAACCATTCTGAATTATTCAATTAAAATTATATCTTTTTCAATAAGAAATTTTATAGAATTGATGAATTCTTGTTGAGAGATTAAATCATTAGACCACCAGTGGGAAGTATTCCGAAACCAAGATGGGACATCATCTATGCTTGAATCAATAGAATCAACGTTAGGAATAACAATAATTTTGTTTTGTATCATAAAATCCAATCCAGACATAAATTCAGAATCAGAAATATCACCTGTTGCCCAATTTTTTGCATATGTTTTTATCCACTCAGGAATGTCTGTAGAAAATCCCAAGACATCATAAATTGTTTTACCCGGGAATTGTGAATCAAACCATGATTGGTATTGTGGCTCTGTGTAATATCTGTCGATGTAGTATTGGGGGGATTTTTCAAATGAAGGGAAGTTGTTAATTTGAGTAGTAGGATATCCTACAACATCTTCAATAGAATATAATGGAAATTGTGAATCAAACCATGATTGGTATTGTGGCTCTGTGTAATATCTGTCGATGTAGTATTGGGGGGATTTTTCAAATGAAGGGAATCCAAAAATTCTCATTTTAGGATTTTCTGTGAAAGATATTTCAGATTCAGTCTCAATAATTAATTGCGGTGTTTCTGTTTTAGTTTTTTCTGGTAATGCAGGTGAAGGTTGTGGATTACCAGATTCAGAGTTCTCGGATTCTGAATTAGGGTTTATTTCTTTATAATCAATTGATTTTTCAAGGTTTCCAACATAAGAGATTTTGATAGTGTATTTTCCATCTTCATTCCAAGTTGGGCCTCCAGCATGAAGAGTTTTAGAAAAAGTACCATCATTTTTGGGAATTGCACTATCAATATGGGCCAAGCCACTACCACTAGGGGTAATGATTTGAATGATTATTGATGGAATTGCAGAATCATATGCAACACTACCAGTAATTTTGATGGAGTCTCCAAGATGATATAGTGATTTATCGGTTGTAAAGTCAGTTACTTCAGCAAAAGATGAATTTAAGTTAAAAGGAATAAAAAGTAACATCAAAAAAAGTATGAAAAAATAATTCATGTTTGAATGCTAATTTGATCAGATATAATTAAACAATTCTACAAAAAGTTCTGTGAAAGTTAAGTCACATCCGTGAATATTTCTACAACTTTTTTTGCCAAAGTTTCAATATTTGCAGTAGGCTCTGCAGATATCAACAATAGGATTTGTGTGATAGGGAATGGAAAACTTACCAAAACTGCCTTGTCTCGTCTTGCTGCAAGGTAATTAATTGGTCCCAAACTCTCATCATATTCTTTTCTTATAGACGCTTTAGACACAAATTCAAGAAAAGACTGTAATCTAGTTTCATCTCCTTCATGAGGTACAAGACCCTCCTTGAAACCACCAGCTATTAGCTGACCATCTTTATCAACAATTCCTGCAAAACGTATTTCTTCTTCACGGAGTAGTTCATTGCACTTTTCACCATATAATTTCAAAGCATTATCAGACATACATGAAGTTAATATATCAAAAATAAAAACCTAGTCAATTTCAAGATCAAAGTTATGTTGAAATTCCAAATTGGTCTTCATGTTTAAGAATTTTTTACATGGAATTAATAAGCAAAAACAAGATATGATTCATTATTGAAAACGGTGGTTTTTGGGATTTTTGTAATTGCCATAATAGCTAGTTTTAATGCTCAAAGCGCTTTTGCACATAGCCCAGATTTTGAAATTAGTACCACAGAAGATATCCTAAAATTTTGTGAGTTTTTTTATGAAGAATTCCAATTACTTGGAATATACGATTTAACGTTGCAGCACCCACAATTTCCAAATTTAAGGGCATGTGCAATTTTGTATAATCATGTTGCTTGGAATAGCACCCACGAAGCAAGAGATATTGTGTTAATTAATGAGATAGAGAAATACTTGGGGGATTCTAGCTACATAAAGGAAAGGCACATTGTAATTCCAGACATTATTCCCGAATGGGCAAAAAGAGAAGCAAAATTATGGATAAATGATGAAAATCAAGATGCAGGGTTTGCTTATGTCGTTAGAACAATGCTAGAATCAGGAATTTTAAAATTGAATTTTATTGAAAAGAATTGCGAAGAAAACAAAATATGCTTCAAAGAAGGGGAATACATCAAGTATTCTCATTTTGATAAATTTGGCAATATTTCAACAATAAAGCATACGGTAGAATCTTTTGATGATGATGAGATTGTTTTGAAGCAAGAAAAAATCTCCAAAGAGGGGAAAATAGAGGAGGAGATAATTTTAGATAAGAGCGGACTTGTAAAATCAAAAGATTGTTGCGAATATTATGAATTTTTAATACCCGTTCCAAAAAGTTTAGGAGAGGGTATCTCAGAAAAAATAAAAATTGTAAGTGAGACAACATTTACTTTTGATGATGATTATAAACAATCTTGGTTTGCAACAGATATCACAGGTCAAAATACTAAAATCATTGATAAAAAAACTGGACTAGTATTCCAATATGAGCATCATGAGACAAAGGTATTATCAGTAGGAGAGAAAACAAAAATTACAGATACCAATTTTTTTGATACAAAATATGATATGAAAAAACACGACATAGTAATTCCAGAATGGTGGAAAATAACAACAATGTGGTTGTTAAATGAAAGAATTTCAGAATCAGAATATTTACGTGCAATGGAAAATTTGATTTCCAGAAATATAATCAAAGTGTAACTAAAGTCTGCATTTCAATAAGACATAGTCAATAATTTTTTCTTCAGATGTTTTTTTCATTTTCAAAAGAGATTTGAAAAGAATTTTTTCGACATATGGAGAATATTTTGTTAAAATTAATTTTTTTAGATATTCTCTATTTTTAACGTAATAATCTGTAAGTGGCGGATAAACATTTGACCCAATAAATTCTTCTTCAGAGATTGTAAAACCTGCAGCATTTAGTAGATGTTTCAAGTAATCCAGCGTATAGTGTTCAGATGACCAAGTAAATTTTAAAACACCCAACTTTCCAAAAGAGGATTTTTCTGTGGTTATCGGAATTGCAATTACTAGTAATCCAGATTTTATCAATATTCTTTTTGATTCCAAAATAAAATCATTTAATGGTTTGAAATGTTGGGCAGACTCTAATGCCAATACACGATCCACACTTTCATTTGCTATTGGCAGTTTGATAGAAGTTGCGTTTAAAAATTCAATATTTTTTTGAATTCCAGAAAAACCGAGTTGTTTGAAATTAATATTTACATCATACAAATCAATATTTGGGAAATTATCTCGCCACAGTTTTGAAGGGGCAGACAATCCACTTCCAACATCAACCACACGTTTTGCAGAAGATAATTCTGCTAGATCTGCAAATATCATGCACAAATTATTTTGAGCTGAAATAGGATCAGTGTGTTTTGATGACCAATAGCCAAAATTTAGCATGGACCCACCTGTTGAAATCTGCATAACAGGTGATAATGTGCTGTAAAGATTCACAACATCTTTTTCATTTCTACGAAATGTCCACAGTAATAATTGGAGAGGGTTAATCGATACCAAAAATAATTTCAAATTTATTTAAAAATGAGGGATATTAATTTCTAGGGCAGTCCTTCTGAATCCTCAGCACAATGCTTATGGACCCAATTCTCATCTTTATTTTTTGAGATCTCTTTTCCAGGTTGGATTTCATCCCCACAGGAAATACAAGATGTTGCAAATTTTGCTTTCATACTAATACATCAGAATTAGCAAATAAATTATCTGTGTTTGAATAACTATTAGCTAAAGATTAACACATTTTATTAATTTGAAATTAAAAGACATCTCATGGAACCTACAAATTCAGACATCCCATCTAAGATAATTTTAGCAAAGTGGACAGATAGATTCTTTGCATGGCTTATTGATTTTATCATAATTTCAATGATATCAACTGCAATAATTTTTGCATCATTTGGTTCATTAGATTATGAATTTGAAAATAATTCATTCTGGATGGAGAATATACAGTACATTCCAACTAGTGTTTTATTTTTCATTTATTGGACTGTGTTAGAATACAAAACAGGTCAAACAGTTGGAAAGAAGATCATGAATTTGAAAATAGTACACGTTAACGGAAAAAAACCAAGTTTGAAAGGAATCATGATTAGCAGTTTTGGGAAGGCATTTCTTTTACCAATTGATGTGATTTTGGGATGGTTATTAACAAACGAAAAACGCCAAAGGATTTTCAATAAGCTAAGCGACACAGTGATTGTAAAAACTAAAGATGCAGATAATGTTTCAAATATGAAATACTTGAAAGACTAAATTTTGTCAGATTTTCTTGAATAGTTACTTTGAAGAATTAACCAACAGATCTATTAGCAAGTTTAGATCAATTTTGCATGATGTCTGAGAATCAAAAAGAATGGTGGATTGGATTACCTAATGAACTTCAAAACGACATAGAATTAGAAGAGTAAACCAGTAGGAAATCAAGCAGGTAGTTTGATGGTAAAAGTTGTAGGATTGTTATTTACAGATATGCTTCCCCCGTGTTGCTCAATAATGCTTTTACAAATTACTAATCCCAGACCAGTTCCAGTATTTTTAGTGGTAAACATTGGCTCAAAGATTTTCTCCAAGTTTTCATCAGGAATTCCAGGGCCAGAATCTTTTACTTGTATTATTACATTTTTTGAATCAGAGGAAAGGGTGATTTCGATCTCTCCTTGTCCATCCAAAGCATGAACAGCGTTGCTAATCAGATTTGACATCACTCCTTCAATTTTTCTACGATCACAATTCAAAACTACATCGTTCTGAGGCTGTTTTATCACAATTCCGTAAGAAGAACGAACATTATTCAAAGATAGTCTCAATATGCTCAAAAATGATGCTTTTTTCTTATTGATTTCACTAGTCCTTGCAAAATCCAACACATCATCAATAATTCGATGCATATCAAAAATAGAGTTTTGAAGTCGAATCCATTTTTCTTTATCTTTTGAATCTAATTTTGAAAGAATTTCAGGAGTTAGCATGTCAGCATAAGTATGCAGTATAGTCAAAGGGTTTTTCAAATCATGAGCTATTCTGCTAGCCATAGTTCCAATTGTTGCAAGTCGTTCATTCTTTACAATATCAGAACTCTTCAGTGCAACTTTAGCTGCTAGTGATAAATTTTGTTGGATAAGTTGTTCTTCAACTTGTAAAAGTTTTTCATACATCTGTTTTTCTTTTGTAATATCGGTTCTAATCACAACATAATATTTTATGCTTTTTTCAGAATCTTTAACTGGAATGATTGTAGTTTTAACCCAATAAAATGTTCCATCTTTTGCACGATTTTTTATTTCACCAACCCAGATTTTATCTGAAGATATTGTTTTCCACAGATCAATATAAAATTCTGGATCATGTTCATCAGATTTTAGAATCCTATGATTTTGTCCCAATAATTCTTCTTCAGGATATTTTGAGAGATCACAGAATTTTTTATTTGCATATACAATAGTCCCCTGAGCATCAGTTACTGTAGCAATAGAGTGTTCGGTAAGTATTTCTTCCAAATCGGATAAATTCAAATTCAGACTTTTGAGTGATGAGATAAGCCCCATAATGATTTAATTTTATCATTTGATATAATACAAGCGCTAGTGTGTAATTTTCGATAACACAGTAAACAATCGTATCTTTCAGGTATGAATCACATTCCAAAGGTCATTTGAGGGAAATTAAGATGTTGACGGGCTAATATGCATGCCATGTTTTATCATTTATTCAAAAAACAGTTCATTACACCCCATTCTGAAAATGATTCATTTGGTCATGTAAATTTTGTATTTTTTGATGAAATTAGATCTCTTATTCAAACTCCAACCATAAGCTTAAGTTCATACTTATTTCAAGAAAGTTATGAGTGAAAAGAAGTTTTATACTTGTAAAAATTGTGGAACGGAATTTCTATCAACAGAAGTAAGACTCTATTGTAAAGTTTGTAAATCAAATTTAGACAAATCAGGAAATCTACCTAAACTTTAGTAAAATCCTTAAGTTGTTTAAAATATAGAAAAATTGTGAATTGTTTTGTTTGTGGGAAAAAGAAAGAAGATTATGAAGTTTGGACTAACAAGATTGTCATAGGTGCAACTTACAATTCAGATTTTCAAAATAACGAGATCATATGTAATTTATTAGATAAATCAGTTATCTGTCATGTTTGTATCAAAGTAATAGAGAAGCAAGTTGAAAAAGAAAGAAACAATCACGTCTAGATCATTTGTTGAAGATACAAAGATTATTTTTAAGATAATTTAACAGTGCAAACTAATGGGTAGAAAAATTAATTGTGAATGCACCCAATGTAACTGTAAAAAGATATTTGAAATTATTGAAACTGAAGAATTGATTAACCTAATTCAACATGGACGATTAAACTCTGATCAAATTTCATTCTTAAAGACAAGAGTGGGAAGTAAAATTTGCAAGCAATGCTTTATTGACAATCATCACAAAAATTGAAGTTCTTTATTTCATCAAATAAGTAGATAAAATATTGCCAGGATTTTTTTGTCGTGTATAGTATTCACTAAGAGATTTTAAATCACAAAAAAATGCATAGCATTAGCTAGAGTGATTAAAAATATAATCATCGTACAAGTCGTGTATATTTTTCCACTTGATGAATGAAAATGATTCATCGCGCATAGTCTCTATGTAAGTGGCTGAACCGATGTGTTGGTCTATTAGTAAAGGCTGGCTCACCACTCGCCGAAGCTTGTGATCTACACCACCTTCCTATCAACGCAGTATTCTGCTGCCGACCTTCATCTTACGAAAGAATAACTTGTCTCGGGATAGGATTCGTGCTTAGATGCTTTCAGCACTTAGCCTAAATGGCTTAGCTGCCCGGCCTGCCTTATCAGACAACCGGTAAACCAGTGGCCACGCTGCTCTGTTCCTCTCGTACTGAGAGCAACTTCCCCTCAGTTATTCGCGCTTCCATCAGGCAGAGACCGACCTGTCTCACGACGGTCTAAACCCAGCTCATGTTCCCTTTTAATAGGCGAGCAGCCTCACCCTTGGCCCCTGCTGCAGGACCAGGATAGGAAAAGCCGACATCGAGGTACCAAACCGCGGGGTCGATAGGAGCTCTCGCCCGCGACGAGCCTGTTATCCCTGGGGTAATTTTTCTGTCACCTCCGGGCCCCAATAGTGGGCACACGAAGGATCGCTAAGCCAGACTTTCGTCTATGAATTCCGTGCGTTTGGAAATCCATTCAGTCGAGTTTTTGGCTTTGCCCTCTTCAACGGATTTCTGCCCCGTTTGAACTCAACTTTGGGCCCCTTTGATATCTTTTCAAAGGGGTGCCGCCCCAGCCGAACTGCCCACCTGCACGTGTCTCCGGTCTTCACTGGATAAGTGGTACTGCAAAAAGAGTCTGGTGTTACATCGTTGCTTCTTAACATCCCGGGGAATGTTAAGCATGGCTCCCAGATACCCTGTGCAATTCTTACTATACCACAAGCACAAGCTGCAGTAAAACTCCACGGGGTCTTCTCTCCCCGATGGAAGTTGATGGACTGTTCGTCCACCTTATGTGGCTTCACCGGGTTGTAGGCGGGGACAGTGGGGCTCTCGTTGTTCCATTCATGCGCGTCGGAACTTACCCGACAAGGCATTTGGCTACCTTAAGAGAGTCAGAGTTACTCCCGGCGTTAACCGGCCCTTAGCTCGGTTGAACCCAAGTTTTAGGTACCGGCACCGGCCAGGATTCAGCGACTATACAAATCCTTTCGGACTAGCAGTCGCCTGTGTTTTTATTAAACAGTCGAAACCCCCTTGTCATTGCAACCTGCGATCCCCATTCCTCATGAAGACCGCAGGCATCCCTTATACCTAAGCTACAGGACTAATTTGCCGAATTCCCTCGCCATACGGTATACCCGTAGCACCTTAGCTTTCTAAGCCAGCGCACCTGTGTCGGTTCTGGGTACGAACTTACATTTTGCTAACTACACAGTCTTTCATGGTCTCCTGGATTCGAGAAAACTTCGCTAACGCGAAGCCATTCCTACCTCGGACTGGTTCTCGTCATTACGACACTCCCCAATCCTTGAATAGTTAGATACAACGATGATTGTACAATCCCTATCCGAAAGCGAACCATATAGCTCAAACGCTCCATGTAAGGTACTAGAATATTAACTAGTTTCCCATTCGATTTACTCTTTTGAGGCAAACCTTAGGATCGACTACCTCCAGGCTGATAACGCATTGCCTGGAAACCCTTACGCTTGCGGTGGTATAGATTCTCACTATACTATGCTGTTACTGCCGCCAAGATCTGCAATAGAAACCGGTCCACAGGACGTTACCGCCCTGCTTCGACCCAATCACTACGCCAACCTACCACGAATCATCCACTGATGATTATCTAAAGTATCGGTACTTTGCTTTAGCCCCGTCCGTTTTTGAGGCATCCCCCCTCGGCAGGTAAGTTGTTACACACTTTTTAAAGGATAGCTGCTTCTGAGCTTACCTCCCTGCTGTCTTGGCGAGAATACGCTCTTTAGCTTGACACTTAGCAAAGATTTGGGGACCTTAACTTCAGTCTGGGTTAAACCCCTTTCGGTCATGAGCCTTACGCCACATGAACCCGTGTCCTTGCTTCTACGATGTATATCCGTTCGGAGTTTGAATGAGAGGTGAGGGATTTCTCCCCCGCGCCTCTCTATCAGTGCTCTACCGGAAACACTATCTCCACAAAGCACGCCCTGCGAGACGCTTCGGTTGGAACTAGCGAGCGCCAGTCTAGATTGGTTTTTGACCCCTATTCCCAAGTCACAACAACGATTTGCACGTCAGAACGTCTTAAGACCTCCAGCGGGCTTTCGCCCGCCTTCATCTAGCTCAGGAATAGATCGACTGGCTTCTAGCCTAGCCGCTATGACTCAACGCACTTTCACACGCTTCTCCTCACAATGCTGCGAGAACTCGGTTTCCCTTCGCCTCCACCTTTACAGGTTTAAGCTTGCCATAACGGTTAGCTCCTTGGCCCGTGTTTCGAGACGGAACGCGTAACACTGATGATTTGAACATCAAATCTTCAACTCTATTGCTAGAATCTCTAATCTGAAAAAATCACCTTCCATGCCACGCACGTCTGTAAGTAATAGGTTTCATGCACTTTTCGCCCCCCTTCCGGGGTACTTTTCAGCTTTCCCTCACGGTACTAGTCCACTATCGGTCTTGAGAGATATTTAGCCTCGGATGCTACTTTCACCCATATTCATTGCCCACTACCAAGGACAACTACTCGGGTATGAATAGGACTCTTCCCACTTCGCCTAAGGGGGTATCACCCTCTATGCCAGAACTTTTCAGATCATTTCAGCTGTGTTCCAAGTTTCCATATTATCATACCAAAACACCACATCTCCCGAAGGATTCAGTTTGGGCTCTTTCCTTTTCGATCGCCTCTACTTGGGAAATCTCAATTGATTTCTTTTCCACGTGGTACTAAGATGCTTCAATTCCCACGGTTCGACTTCCAATACTAGTGTACTGGAATACACAAATGTGTAAGATTCTCATTCGGACATCTCGGGATCATAGGATGCGTGCGCCTACCCCGAGCTTATCGCAGCTTGCCACGTCCTTCATCTCTCCTCAAGCCTAGCAATCCACCTATTACCGTCTTTACACCGGCAAATTCAGCCACATATTACACGACTATGCACGACGATCATTGCATGCCTCCTGGCAGAGACCTGCTACATCCTTCATACACCACTTTCGTGATGCATTGCATCGATGATTTGATGTGAAGATTAGTGCATCCGTACACTTTCCATGTCTAAGGAGGTGATCCGACCGCAGGTTCCCCTACGGTCACCTTGTTACGACTTTTCCCTTGTCACGAACCTCAAGTTCGATAACGCCAATCAGACGTCACCTCGCTAAAAGCTCACTTCAATGAAACGACGGGCGGTGTGTGCAAGGAGCAGGGACGTATTCACCGCGCGATAATGACACGCAGTTACTAGGGATTCCATATTCGTGAGGGCGAGTTGCAGCCCTCAGTCATAACTGTGGTAATGTTTGGGGATTACCTCCTCCTTTCGGATTTGGAACCCATTGTCATTACCATTGCAGCCCGCGTGTGGCCCCAGAGTTTCGGGGCATACTGACCTGCCGTGGCCCCTTCCTTCCTCCGCATTAACTGCGGCGGTCCCGCTAATTCGCCCCACTACTCCTGAGAGTAATGGTGGCAACTAGAGGCAGGGATCTCGCTCGTTACCTGACTTAACAGGACATCTCACGGCACGAGCTGGCGACGGCCATGCACCACCTCTCAGCTTGTCTGGTAAAGTCTTCAGCTTGACCTTCATTCTGCTGTCTCTCCGGGTAAGATTTCTGGCGTTGACTCCAATTGAACCGCAGGCTTCACCCCTTGTGGTGCTCCCCCGCCAATTCCTTTAAGTTTCATACTTGCGTACGTACTTCCCAGGCGGCAAACTTAACGGCTTCCCTGCAGCACTGCATTGGCCACAAGCCAATGCATCACTGAGTTTGCATAGTTTACAGCTGGGACTACCCGGGTATCTAATCCGGTTTGCTCCCCCAGCTTTCATCCCTCACCGTCGGACGTGTTCTGGTAGACCGCCTTCGCCACAGGTGGTCATCAATAGATCAAAGGATTTTACCCCTTCCTACCGAGTACCGTCTACCTCTCCCACTCCCTAGCTCTGCAGTATTCCCGGCAGCCTATACGTTGAGCGTATAGATTTAACCGAAAACTTACAGAGCCGGCTACGGATGCTTTAGGCCCAATAATCATCCTGACCACTTGAGGTGCTGGTTTTACCGCGGCGGCTGACACCAGAACTTGCCCACCCCTTATTCAACAGTGTTTCTAGGACTGTCAAAAGGTTCCTTTAGCAGAAACCACTCGGATTAACCTTGTCGTGCTTTCGCACATTGCAAAGTTTTCTCGCCTGCTGCGCCCCATAGGGCCTGGGTCCGTGTCTCAGTACCCATCTCCGGGCCACTCCTCTCAGAGCCCGTACCTGTAATAGTCTTGGTGGGCCATTACCTCACCAACAAACTGATAGGCCGCAGTCCCATCCTACGGCGATAAATCATTTGGAACATAAACCATTCCAGGCATAATGTTCTATCGGGCATTATTCTCAGTTTCCCGAGGTTATTCCCGTCCATAGGGTAGGTTGACTACGCGTTACTGAGCCGTCTGCCTTGTATTGCTACAATGACTCGCATGGCTTAGTATCAATCCGATAGCAGTCAGGTCCGGCAGGATCAACCGGATTCTGAATATTTTGTATTTTGATTATTGAAGTACATTTGTACTTTAATTGGAATTGACGGATGCACATAATCTTCACATCTCAGATATTGATCTTTCAATCAAATCCTCATTCTTGTATGCGTAACTGGAGGCCCATGAATCACAAAATGGCATATTGCCAAACTTCATCACAAGCGCCGCCTATTGCGTTACGTATGCAGAAGGTGAAGTATGGAGAATCCATATAAACCATACGTGAATTTGTGCCTGATCGGGGCTATTTTTTGTAAAAATTACAACTTTTAATTTTTACCCCCCCCCCTTAAACACATCCTAGTCGTAAAATTGAACCATTTATGGTCATTTTGAGGGTTAAAATGACAGATAGATTACGTGAATTTGGTTTTGGATTATACAAAAGAGTACAAGAAAAAGACTCCACAGTCTGCAAAATTATTTGCAAAGTCAGCAAAGCTTCACGTGAATGGTGTAAGTCATAACATAAGATATTATGAGCCATATCCATTTGTCGTAAAATCATCTGCAGGGAAGAATCTTGTCGATGCTGATTCCAACAAATATACTGATTACTGGATGGGTCACTGGAGTCTGATTTTGGGACACGGACAAAAAAATGTCAAAGACTCTATAAAAAAACAGATTGAGAAAAGCTGGATGTATGGGACAGTAAATGAGCAGACAATATTACTATCAGAATTAATTTCCAAAAATGTTCCAGTAGCTGAAAAGATTCGCTATGTCACATCAGGGACTGAAGCTACAATGTATGCAGTAAGACTTGCACGCTCTGTTACTGGGAAAAAAATTATTGCAAAGATTGATGGTGGATGGCATGGATACACTTCTGACTTGCTAAAGTCAGTTAACTGGCCGTTTACAGAGTCTGAAAGTTCAGGAGTTGTTAATGAAGAGAAGATTGTTTCAATTCCTTACAATGATTTGGAAAACTCACTTTCTGTTTTGAAAAAACATGCAAAAGATTTGGCAGGTGTAATTATAGAGCCGGTGTTAGGTGGGGGAGGATGCATTCCTGCTGATGCAGATTATCTAAAAGGGATTCAAGAGTTTTGCAAGAAAAACAATTCATTGTTTATTTTAGATGAGATAGTTACAGGTTTTAGATTTCGCTTTGGATGTCTGTATCCTACAATGAAACTTGATCCTGACATTGTTACACTAGGAAAGATTGTTGGCGGCGGCATGGCAATTGGTGTGATGTGTGGGAAAAAGGAAATCATGGAGTATGCAGATACCACTGGAAAGAAAAAATCTGAACGCAGCTACGTTGGTGGCGGAACGTTTTCTGCAAATCCAACATCAATGGCATCAGGATTTGCAACACTTTCTGTTTTGAAAAACAACAAGTCAATTCATTCTACAATTAATGAGTTAGGAGATTATGTAAGAAAGGAACTAACCAAAGTGTTTGATGGCAAAGTAATAGTATCTGGTAAGGGCTCTTTGTTTATGACACATTTTGTGAAAAACGGAATTACAGAAATCACTAATGCTACTCAAGCCTCAAAATGCGATACTAGATCATTGCACGCTTATCACTTTAAGATGCTAGCCCATGATGGAATCTTCTTTTTACCTGGAAAGCTAGGCGCAATATCATATGCCCATACAAAGGCAGACATCAAGAAGATGATTGAAGCTACAAATGATTATTTGTAATCTGGAAAGAATTTCTTTCTCCAATCAATTAACTGATTAAAAATCTCAAGATAGTTTTCATTCTTTATGGTAATGTGGACATGCGCAAATAATTCCCCAAATTTGGCTTCAAAGATCATAGTACATTCGTCTTTGAATAGAGGTACAGTAACTCCAACTTTTTTCAAAGAGTAGAATTTGACATGCTGGATTTTTACAGTAGATTCTCCAACTGTGATCTGCTTTCTTTGAGAATTTTTGTTGATATTTTTATCCAACTCTTCAATTGTGTTTTCATCCCAATCAGGGGAGTCTTTTGGCCACCTATGCACATGGACCTTGTCTGCCACGTATGATAATTCAATATCAGACACAATTCAATTATTTTCTAATTCAAATTAAGCATATCTTCATCATACATCAAATTAATGTCTAGTGACAAAAGTAATTAGCAATATCATTTTGTAGAAATCATGGGCTTATTTGGAGGAAAAGAAAACGTAGAAGATTTGCTATACAACGCAATGTCACTAATGGAGAAGAATCAACCAAAGGGTGCAATCTCACTATTAAACAAAGTCCTAAAACAAGAACCAAAAAACACATCAGCATTATTTAACAAAGGATTGGCACTCAACCAGGTAAAAAAATACAGTGATGCAATAACATGTTTTGATAAATTGCTTGCAATCAACCCCAAAGACGCCCAAGCTTACAACAACAAGGGAATTGCATCAGCTGAATTAGGCAACATACAAGGAGCTGCTGAATGCTATGATAAGGCAATTGATGCTGACCCAAAATATGCTGCATCTTTTTTTAACAAAGGAGTGCTACTAGACAAACTAAAAGAGCATGAAGAGGCATTAGATGCTTTAGAAAAAGCTATTCTAATTGAGCCAAGAAAGCCAAATGCAATGGTCTACAAGGGAATTGTTCTAGGCAAGATGAAAAGACATGAAGAGGCATTAAACTGCTTTCAGAATATCTGTAAAAAATATCCAAACAACCAAGATGCATTTTTTCAAAAAGGAGTTCAATTAGCAGAACTAGGACAACATGAAAAAGCATTAGATGTATTTGACGATATTCTAAAAAAATTCAAAGATAATGTAAATGTTATTTATGCAAAATCAAGAAGCAATGCAGCATTAGAGAAATATCCTGAATCACTAGAACTTCTAAAACAAGCTGTTGCAAAAAATCCCAAAGTAATTCGTTCATGGGCAAAAGAAGAGCCCATCTTTGAGAAACTACACAGTAATGAACAATTCAGAAAATTAGTTAAAATTTAAGATCACAAAACTTTCTTTCTTACAGCATCAATTCTAATAATCTCGACTCTTTTTTTAGGATCAGAGAGTCTTGCTTCAAAAATTGGAATGTATACTTCGGTAATATCATGTAAAACAAACTCATCAGAAAGATCTCGCACATCAGGGTCCATTGGTTTTTTCAAATGAATTTGAAGTTTCTCAATTGCAGAATCATATGTGAATTCAGGTTTTTTTATAGTGAATGTGTTATCTTCTAGAATTTTTTTAGGATAGTTCTCTATTGTTTTTGAATCAATTTTGAATGGGAGTTCCACCTCTAGCCCATAATGATCAAAGGTCAGTTCATCTTCTTCTTCAACAAAAACATGCTCCTCTAAACTCAAGTCTACTTTGTTCTTTCCTTTTTTTCCAACAAATGCTTTCTCCAAACCAGATTTTGAGCGAACAGGAAATACTGCATCGCCCATAACAACGCCATGCACATTTGAATCTACATCAATTGTATGAGATGCTTTTCTAAAATAATTTGCAGCATATTTTCCAGATACAATCAATGATGCCTCATAGTATAATTTTAGAGAGTCAAGATGAATGTCCTCTTTTTTGGGTCTTGACAGTAATGACTTGAAAGGGTCTGTCTTTTTTTGCTCTACAATTTTTAGAGCCTCTTCGTCATCAAGGTTTTTTCTAATTACAATGGTCTTTACACCATAGTCATTGTTTTCCAAAATCACTATATCTTGTAAAATCAGGCTATTAAACCAATTCTACTAGGAAAGAAATAATAGATTTGGAATTACTTAATCATCATGGCAGCAACAAAGAAAACTAAACCAAAATCAAAAAAAGGTGGGTATATCGATAAATTCCTTAAAAAAGCTGATGAGGCAATCCAGGAAGGAATCAAAAAAGCAGATGAAGCTCTAGATGAGGCAGTAGAGTTAGGAGAGTTAACTGCAAAACAAGCTTCAAAGGCAAGCAAGGAATTCACCACTAAAGCAAAAAAAGAAAGCGAGTTATTACAAAAAAAGAGTTTAGAAAAAATTAACGAGGGATTATCATCTGCAAAGAAATTAGGTGCAAATTCCAGAGAAGATTTGAACATGCTTGAAAAACTAGCAGAGTTGCGAAAGGCAGGCATTCTTACTGAAAAAGAATTCAGAGAAAAGAAAACAAAGATTTTGAGTAGAATATAACATGAAAAAAACAAACATTACTGGTACAGGGGATCAACGTAAGGTAAACCCAGACTGGTTTACAGGTAAAACATGGATGAAGATATTATCTGAAAAGATAAAATCAAAAGATCAAGACATCTACCATGTTCATTTTGAGAAAGGTTCTAGAACAAAAATTCATCAGCATGATGGAAATCAAGTCTTAATTGCAGTAAAGGGGAAGGGGAGTCTTGAGATTTTCAAAAAATATGGCACATCAAAAAGTAATTTCAAAATCAAACGAACTGAAAGAATTACTCTAAACGAGGGAGATATTGTGCACATTCCAGCCAAAGTACTCCATACTCATGGCTCAATTGACAAGAAAAAACCATTCTCTCATATTGCAATAAACATTTTATCAAAAAAGAACAAGCCGTACAAGACTACATGGTATGAGTCTGATTTCAAATCTAGTGTTACAAAGATCATTTAGATGAAATGTCAGTTCAAAAAAATTCAGAGATTCAGTCAATCCAAGGAAATGAAGGAACAAAGATAAAACAATATTTTCATCCACATAATACACTAAACGGAATTAACTATAGTATAGCACAATTTACTTTAGAGTCAGGAAAACGATCTAGACTTCACAAACTAAAATCATCAGAAATTTACTATATTTTAGAAGGCAATGCAATTCTTACTGTAGATGAAGAGGAACTTAATCTTCAAAAAGATGATTCAGTATATATCGCTCCAAATTCCAAACAATTCATAAAGAATGCAGGATCCGAGGATTTGAGATTTTTGTGTATTGTAGAGCCTGCATGGAAAGCAGAAGACGAAGTCTTTCTAGATTAAATACAAACCATGGCAATTATTTTTATCATATGACAAATCTCTATTTTCAGTGAACGCATATCAGGCAATCAAAGTTTTGAATGTGAATCAAGATTCATCACAAGATGAGATCAAAGCAGCATATAGAAAGCTGGCACTAGAGTTGCATCCAGATAAAAATAAAGAGATACAATCAGATTCAGAGTTTAAAAAAGTCACAGAGGCCTATAATTTTTTAAAGAAAAATCCTAATAATTCCAGATATTCGCCAAATCAAAAAACAGAAACTAAACCCAACCCCCAACAAAGATACAAGAAAAAACCCCAGTGGGGAGCACCAGATGATGGTAGTATACCAGAGCAAGATTGGGGAAAGTATACTCGTGAATTTGAAGAAGGGGATCCGGATTTCTGGAAAGAGTATGAAAGAAAGTTCTGGGAAGATTACAATGCACGAGTTCGTCCTGACGGAAGAAATGGAGAGTATGAAAAAGCCAAAGAACCAAAAAAACAGCCAAACCTATTTGTCGATGTAGATGAAAGTCGTTGTATCGGATGCTGCAGTTGTGAGATTATTGCACCAGATGTTTTTGAAATTAACAAGAAAAGTAAATCAAATCCAAAATCATCTGTAATCAATCAGAAAGGTGCCGGAGTAAATAAAATAATGAATGCTGCTGAAACGTGTCCAACAAAAGCAATCATCGTAGAGAATTCAGATACTAAAGAAAAACTATTCCCTTATTAGATTTTCAATTTATCATACAGTTCATCAATTTCAGAATCAGACAGTTTTACAGTTCCATCAAACATAGAATGTATTGCACCTGCCGAATCATCTCTACTTCGTGGAACTAGATGTACATGTACATGTGGGATTTCTTGTCCTGCATCTTTACCATTATGCACTGCAAGCAAAGTGGAGCCAGTAATAGAATCAACCTTGGATATCATCGTATGCACAAGCAAAAATAAATCAGTATTTTCTTTTTCACTCAAATCCTGAATCTTTTGGTGATGGTTCTTTGGAATAACAAGTACATGTCCCTTTGCAACTGGAAATGCATCCAAAAAGGATATTGAATTATCAGTTTCTTGGAGAAGTTTTGCAGGAATTTCCCCTGAAACAATTTTACAGAAAATACAATCCATCATTATCCAAAGAATTTTTCAAAATATTAAATCATCGATTACGGTGTAACTATTGTAGCCCAAGCAAGACCAACACCAAATTTGATGGAAACTGTATCTCCAGGATTTGCAGTACAATCTTCAATGGTTTTGGGGATACTATTCAAAGTTTCAACATAGCAAATACCATCATTATTAGACAAAATTACTACATCTTCAAAAACATCTTCACGGATTAGATTCCAAAAAGGAAAGACCATAGTGGATAAAACAATCCCTGCAGTCAAAAATGCACCAATAAAGACCAAACTAGTTTTTTGGCTAGAATTTAATTCCATTCTACCAGAGTCCACCATCACCAGAATTTGGATCTAGTTTCTTTGCAGGTACGTTGCCATGTGCTTTTTTCATATGTCTTTTTAGACGTTCAGGATCATGCAGATCAGTCCCACATACATCACATTTTGTTTGATTTTCATCCTCTTTCTTGCGTTTGAACAAGCCCATAATTTGTGATATTTTAAATCCATTAAAAACGATACGAAATTTCCAGCCTTCAGGATTTTGTGAAAGAATAACTTAACGTGATACAATTATGCATAAAATGGGGGATAAATTAGCATATGAAAAATAAAAAAGGATTAGATCACTTTGAAAAGTGACATCATTCCTGCAGAAATATGATCATTGACGTGACAATGGAACATCCATGTTCCCACATTGTCTGGAATAAAATCAACAGTCTTTAGACTTGCTGGCATTAACTCCATAACATCAACTCTCATTCCATTCCACAAGACAGTGTTTCCATGCCAATGTGGTGTGTGTAAATCTACTTCAGTTCCCATACCAATTAGGTACCAACGTACATGTTCACCTTTTTGAAGTGTTTGTCCTGGAAGATTACCATAGACATATCCATTAATTCCATGCATGAGATTACTTTCAGCAAAATCATCATCTCCAACTAACTCTTCATTATCACAAGTTTCTTCGGTGAATCTTTCTAAATTATCACATAGATAATTGCTAGAATTTTCATCAGAAACTGTAAAGAGACTTACCATTTCTCGGTCCACATCCATGGGTCTACCATCTGAATCAGCCATACCTTTAGATGTTACAACCATTGGACCAACAAGTCCTGAATTGGTATCCATTGGAGAATCAACATGTGAATGATACATCCAAATTATTGAACTTGGATCATTTGGTCCAGGACCTGCACGTTCAGGTACTTCCCACTCATAAGTATGAGTTTGGCCTGGAGAAACAATACCATCAGATTTGTTACCAATAGAAGTTCCATCATTGTATTCAGCACCTTCTGAATCTTTATCATAAAAGACTCCGTGTGGATGAACAGAATAGTCTAGTTCTTCAGAATTGTTTTTGAATACAACTTTGATGGTATCACATACTTCAGCATGAATCATCGGACCTAATGTTCCAAGATGTTGCCATTCAGAAGAACGTGGTTTAAGTTTTGAAAATGTATCATCAGTGTATTCACGATATAATGCCTTGATGTATGTACTACCAATTCTATCTGAAGAATTTTCTACAAATACATTTTCATCTTCATTAAACTCTTGTCCTTTCATCTGATTAATTCCCAAAGGAGCATAATCCCATTCTACTTCATCTGCAGCAATGTAATAGGTACGTGTTTTACCTTCATTGTTTTCACATTCACTGGTTTGTAAAGAATTATCTGATGAAGTTTGAACTGAAGTTTCCTTGTAAGAACTTGTTGCAGGCTCAGAGCACAGTCTGTCACCACAAACTTTGTTTGAGCCAATTTCTGGCAATCCAACCCCATGACCTTTAGCAGCTTCACTTTCTTGAAATAAACCAAAGGACAGGGATACTACAAATGTAGCAGATAATGCAATTAGCATAAGAGATGTTCTTGATTTAGTCATTGTACGAAGGAAAGAAAAATTTCTTTTAAATTGTATGTCTATTATTCGAGTTTATTCTAACTTTTCAGAATATGCCAGATTCAATTCATGCAGACTTGAGTTGTAGTGAAGATCAGCTTTAGATGCACATAATCAATATTTTAAAGTGGAATTAGTCGTCAAATACATTATAAAGGATACTCCATTTTTTAGAACCAGTGGCAATTAAAAATATCACAGTTTTGGGTTCCGGAGTTATGGGACATGGAATAGCACAGGTCTCAGCAACTGCGGGATACAATGTTGTTTTGAGAGATATCAAACAAGAGTTTTTGGATAAAGCAATGGAGAAAATTAAATGGAGTTTAGACAAACTAGTATCAAAAGAAAAGATTTCAAAAGAAGAGAGTGATTCGATTTTTGCAAGGATAAAACCAGTAGTAGATTTAGCAGAGGCAGTCAAAGATGCAGAGTTGGTAATTGAAGTAGTACCAGAAATTATGGATTTAAAGAAAACAGTTTATGCAGAATTGGACGAAGTTGCAGCACCCGAAGTAATCTTTGCATCAAATACCAGTACATTACCAATTACTGAAATTGCAAACACCACATCACGTCCAGAAAAATTCATAGGAATTCATTTTTTTAATCCACCTCAGCTTATGAAATTAGTTGAGGTGATTCCAGGAGAAAAAACATCTCAAGAAATTACTGATTTAACTCAAGACTATGTAAAGTCTGTAAACAAAGTGTCAGTACTATGCAGAAAAGATGTTCCAGGATTTATTATAAACAGATTATTCATCCCAATGGTTCACGAAGCTTGTTTTGTCAAGGATAGAACTGGAGCAACGCTTGAAGAAATAGATTCAGCTGTAAAGTTCAAGCTAGGATTCCCAATGGGCATATTTGAGTTGGCAGACTTTACTGGAATGGATGTAATCCACAAAGCAACAGTTGAGATGCATCTACGAGACAAAAAAGTAATCAAACCACACCCACTTGTAGAAAAAATGTTTGATGAGAAAAAACTAGGACAGAAATCAGGTGAAGGGTTTTACAAATATTCAGATGACAAATATGAAAGAGTGGAACTATCTGAAGAACTAGCAAAAAAATACAATCCAATTCAACTTGTTGCAAACATACTAAACAATGCAGCATGGCTGGTATCAAATGGTGCAAGCGATATTGAGGAAATTGAAAAGGCAGCTCAGCTGGGATTGGGATTGAAAAAGCCATTGTTTGAAACTGCAAAAGATATCGGCATCAAAAATATTGTCGACGAATTAAACAAACTAGCATTAAAGCATGGAGAGTTTTACAAACCAGATTCATTACTAGTATCTATGCAGTAGTTAGTCATCATACTATGTCAATGATAATGAAATCTAAATTAAAATTTCTTCTGATTCTACCTCTACTTGCAGGGATTGTTTATTTTGGAACTAGCATAGGTGATTTCGATATCTTGGAAAGTATTGATACTCAAAAATGGAGGTTAGAACAATTTGGAATAAATTATGAAGCAATGATGATTGCATGTAGTGAAGATAATCTCAATCCTGATGAACTACAATCATGTCTTGATGCATTTGTTGAAGTAAGGGAATTTTGTGCCATCGAGAGTGCAGAACAATGTGGTGATGAAAAAATGGAACAGTTAGAACAAAAATTATTAGACATCTGATAATGTAATTTACTTCCATGAGTAGTAAAGTAAACACTTGGTTCGGTAAAAATGACATGAGATCGATTTTTACCTATGCAGTAATTAATTCTAAAATTTTACTTACTGCCTCTTGAGCAGTATCGACTCCAATGATTTTGACATTTTTTCTCTGATCAATATAGCCATCAATGAATGGTGAAACAGGTCCACCCAAATTTCTAATTGCAACAAGAGGTTTTTTGTACATATATGCAGCAGTTGTTTCAGATAGCGTCCCAGAACCCCCACCAATTATTATTACACCATCTGCACTTAGTGCATTAAGAAAATCACGGGCCAATCCCATTCCTGTAGGTATTACGACATCACAGAATTCATTTGCCATAGAGGGGTCATTTTGTGGAATTATCCCTATGGTCAAACCGCCACCATCACTTGCACCATGAGCTGCTGCTGTCATAACGCCCCCCAATCCACCACAAATCAGAACAGAGTTTGATTTTGCAATTTCAAAGCCAACATCATATGCAATTTTTTCATGCTCAGGAGTACAACCATTGGTATTATGACCAATAACTAGGATCTGTCTTTTCTTTACCACATGAAATATTAGAAAAATGGTTTGAAATATCTTCCGAGAGAAAAAGATATTAGTAAAAAATACAACATTATTTTATGGAAAGACGTTCAATGCCAGTTTGTTTTACAGAAAAACAATACAAAATGATCGAAGAGTTTGCCAAGAGAAATGGTATGCTCAATGCAAGCCAAGCTCTTGAGAAAATCTTAAGCCAATAAGCACTTTATTGTGATTTTTATTTTGTTTACATTTATAGAATAAGTCATATCATAATGATCAAAATGGGCCTATTTAGCAAAAAACCATCATACTGTGCTATTTGCAACAAAGAGCTTTCACACAAACACAAACCAAAAAGAGAATGGAATATCAAAGGTGCACTATGCGGAGATTGCCATTTTGAAAAATCAAAAGAGTACTATGAAGGTAAAGTAAGACAGCCATGTGTAATATGTGGACAAACTCAAAAGATTACTGATCTATGGGAGCCAAGATGGCAATGGGACATGGAAGGTCTATTATGCAAGAAATGTTTTGACAACAAAGAAGAAACACACGGAAAAAAGAAAAACTTTTGCTCATTGTGTAATGGAAAGATAGGGTTAATCAGATACAACCCAAAGGGGCATTGGAAGATTGAAGGGCAGTTATGCAGAAGATGTTGGGATGAAAAGAAAGCAGAGTTTGGATAAAGTTGGGATTATTTAAAAAAATTAAATGCGAAAAATGTGACAAAAAATTTTCAAAGCAAGAAGAGATGATGAACCACATACAAATTATTCATGGCAAGGATTTACAGTATGATTGCAAAGAATGTAACAAATTTTTCTCAAACATGGAAGACATGAGGACACACCTACAAAGAGAACACAGTTACAAAAAAGACAGATAGATTAGATTGCTTTAACAGTTTTAACTACTGGTGGTCTTACTTTGGTAAAGACTCTGAATCCACAAATACATTTGATTTCAGGCAATCTCGATAGCTCAGTGTTTGAAACAGATGTTCCACATCGCAGACAAGAGTAATTTACTTCAAATGTCTCAACAGGAGTCTCTTCTATTTCTTCATCAAAATTTTCTTCAACCATGTTTATCATCAAAATTTCTATAATTTAAGGCTACCAGATTATGTCAAAGACAGTTCAATGTAAACGTCATCAGGAATCTTTAGTCTCATTAGTTGTCGTATAGCTTTATCATCAGCGTTGATGTTGATTATTCTTCGGTGCATCTTCATCTCCCATTTCTCATAAGTTTCAGTACCGCTGCCGCAAGGAGATTTTCTAGTTGCAACGTGTAATCTTTTTACTGGAAGTGGAGTTGGACCTTTGACTTTAACGCCAGTTTTTTTACCAATACCCATTATTTCCCCACAAACACCATCCAATTTTGGTAGACTGGTTGATGTGAGTTTGACACGGGCGGTTTGAGTCATAAAGAATCCGCCTATGGTTTGTACTCTTCGGTAATTTCCTTTACAATTCCTGCTGCGATAGTTGCGCCCATGTCTCTCAGGGCGAATCTACCCATCTCAGGGAATTCTTGGAATGTTTCAATACAAGTTGGTCTAACCGGTCTGATTTTAACAATTGCTGAGTCACCAACTTTGAGGAACTTTGGATTTTCTTCCTCAACTGCACCAGTTGCTGGGTTAATCTTTTGGAGGAACTCAGTAACAGTTGCTGCGACTTGTGCTGTGTGTGCGTGCATTACTGGAGTGTAACCAGGTGCAATTGCTGTTGGGTGATGAATTACAATGATTTGTGCTTTGAATTCTTTTGCAACATTTGGTGGTGCATCAGGAGTTCCAAGTACATCGCCTCTCTTGATATCTTTCTTTTCAATACCTCTGAGGTTAAAACCAATGTTATCACCTGCTTCTGCAGATGGCATTTCTGTGTGGTGAGTCTCAATTGATTTGATTTCACCTTGTGCGCCAGATGGCATGACAATGATTTTTTGGTTAGCTTTCATGATACCAGTTTCAACTCTACCTACTGGAACTGTACCAACACCTGTAATGGTGTAAACGTCTTGAATTGGTACACGTAGTGGTTTACCAACTGGTTTCTCAGTTACTGTAAAGTCATCAAATGCTTCAAGTAGTGTTTTACCAGAGTACCATGGCATGTTCTCGGTTTTCTTAACCAAGTTATCGCCTTTCCATCCAGAAACTGGAATGAATGGTACGTTCTCTAGTTTGTAACCTACAGATTTTACTAATTTTTCGCCTTTCTCTTTGGCTGCTTTGAATGCGTCTTCTTTGTATTCAACTGCATCCATCTTGTTGATTGCAACAATTAGTTGGCTTACACCGAGTGTCTTGAGCAAGAATGCGTGTTCTCTTGCTTGTCCACCTGCTGCAATTGCAGTGTCAGTTTCACCTTCTTTTGCAGAAAGTACTAAGATAGCGGCATCTGCTTCAGAAGCGCCTGTAATCATGTTTTTAATAAAGTCCCTGTGACCAGGAGCGTCAATCAAAGTAAAGAAGTACTTTGGAGACTCAAACTTTTGGAAAGCTAAATCGATTGTAATTCCTCTTTCTCTTTCGTCTTTAATATTATCCATTACCCATGCATACTTGAAGGTGTCACCTTTTCCGGTCTTCTCGGATTCTGCACCGTGAGCTGCAATAGTTCTTTCATCTACAACTCCAAGATCCATCAAAAAATGACCCATAGTAGTTGATTTTCCATTATCAATATGTCCTGTAACAATCAGGTTCAAGTGGGGTTTATCTGCCATATCAAGTGCGTATCTGAGGGCATTTATTACTGTTATGAATTTTTGAAGAAAAATTAAAAAAAATTCAATAAATTTCAGATCATAAAGTTTTCTCAAAAGCACATAAATCAAAGGGACAAAAAGAAAAATTATGAAAATTACAGTTTCAGTTATCAAAGCAGATGTTGGTGGAGTTGGAGGTCATACAAAACCAAGTGACGGACTAATCCAAGCTATTAGAGACACCGTCAAAAATTCAGGAGATTTACTAATCGATCATTACATTGGTTATTGCGGAGACGATACCCACATTGTCATGACACATACACATGGTGTTGATAATGAAAAAATTCACAAGTTAGCATGGGATGCTTTTATGGCGGGAACCCAAGTTGCAAAAGAAGAAGGATTGTATGGTGCAGGTCAAGACTTGCTAAAAGATTCTTTTTCTGGAAACGTAAAGGGGATGGGTCCAGGAGTTGCAGAGATGGAGTTCGAGGAGAGACCAAATGAGGCATTCACAGTCTTTGCTGCAGACAAAACAGAACCAGGAGCATTCAACTATCCAATTTATAGAATGTTTGTAGATGCACTAAGTAATACAGGATTAATTGTAAACAAGAGTCTTGCAAAAGGAGTAAAGATGCACATCATGGATGTTGAAAAAGCACAAATTGCAGAACTTGAATTATGGCAAGACAAACCAACAATTGAAGCAGCACTAATGTATCCAGGAAGATATGTTGTAGATTCAGTGTACACAAAAGATGGCGAACCAATTTTAGATGCATCAACTGATAGACTACATAACATTGCAGGAACATATGTTGGAAAAGATGATCCAATTTGTCTAGTAAGAACTCAGAAAAATTTTCCAGCAACAGAAGAAGTTGGAAGTGTCTTTAACAATCCACATTATGTTGCAGGAAACACTAGAGGCAGTCACAACATGCCTTTGATGCCTGTAAAGCTAAACTCTGCAGCAACAATCAACTTTTGCATTCCAATTGTTGAATCACTAGTGTTTAGTATGCATAACGGAAAATTGACAGGTCCATTTGATGGATTCTCAACTCCAGATTGGGATTACATAAGAGAGATTGCAACAAAGAAAGCAATGGCAATTAGAAGTCAAGGGTTTATTCATCCAGCAACACTTGTCCCATCAGAATTAGAATATGCTGAAGGATACAGAGCAAGAATGGATGTTCTTGAGACCAAGATGAAACCAATGGAAGAAACATCCTCAAGTGGGGATAAAAAAGAGAATTACGAAGATCCAGATTAGTAATTCCAATTCTTGCAAATCATAGGAAATAGTTAAATCAAAACAACGTGCATATAATGTGTCATTGAATTCTTTTCAGAAAATTTTTGATTGGAAGACATACATTTTCACAGCATTAGCTGTCATATCATTTTCAAATTTTATGGCAGTGTTATTTGGCCAAACCATTCCAGGGGTGGTTTTAGCATTTTTCAAAATAGCTGGAGAATATGTAATTTTAGGAGCAGTATTCATTTTTGCACTTGCATGGCTGCTTAAAGCAAAACCACATAATCGTCCAAAGCAATATTCTGTTGTTGTCTTTGATGTATTTGGAAAAATCAGTAACATCGATGGAATCAGGACGGAATTCAAAACACATGATGTTGCTTGGAGTTTTATGAAACAATACAAAGAGGCATACCCACTTTACAACTTTGCACTGGTTTCAGAACTTCCAAAAACAGACAAACCAACAATTTTCAGATACATCTAATCAAAAAAATGCCTCACGAGGATTTTTTTGAAGCTACACTAATAGAATTTTCAACTTGGGATAAAGGCAAAGAGTCAATTGTTAAAAAATATGAAAATTTTGATGAAATTCCAAAAGAGATGACTGATGAACTTGACAAAGACAACCCAAGAATTACATTTAAAGGAAAAAAATGGAAGGTCTTGGGAATAAATCAAGACAAAAGAGCACACGGTAAAGGAATACACATCAAAATAAGAATAGAAAAAGAAACATGAATAAACACGTCTTAAAACTAATTCAAACTTTTATTCAGGATTTGTAGAGAATCAGAATGGAGTTTTCTATTTTAGCTGAAGCATTTTACAAAATGGAATCAACTAGAAAAAGATTAGAGTTAACACAATTTCTAGTAGAATTATTTGAAAAAACCCCACACGAGGTGATTGCAAAAATAGTTTACCTGTTACAAGGAAAGTTAAGACCAGATTTTGAGGGCGTAGAGTTAGGAGTAGCTGAAAAACTAGCAATAAGAGCAATTTCAAAATCATCAGGCAGCCCAATTAAAAAAATTGAAGAAGAGTACAGAAAAGGAGGAGACTTGGGACAAGCAGCATCGATAATAATGGAGCAGAAAACACAGACAACATTCCTTGTAGAAGACATTACAATTGAAAGAGTCTATGAAACATTATTCAAGATTGCAAACTTGGAGGGCTCACGTTCTCAAGATATGAAAATGAAATACATCTCAAGTCTACTAAATGATGCAAATCCATTAGAAGCAAGTTATATTTTGAAAATTTTACTTGGGACACTAAGACTTGGAGTTGCAGAAAATACAGTGATGGATGCATTAGCAATAGCATTTTCTGGAAGTAAAGAAAACAGAAAAAGTTTGGAGCATGCATATAGTGTTTCAAGTGATTTAGGAAAAGTTGCCGAAGTGATTGCAACAAAAGGGATTGATGGAATTGAAAAATTTGAAATTATTTTGTTTAATCCAATTAGACCAATGCTTGCAGACAGAGTAAAGAGTGAAGAAGAAGCAATGGAAAAAATGGGGAAAGAATTTGCAGCAGAATACAAACTTGATGGAGAAAGAGTACAGCTTCACATTGAAGGAAATAAAGTGGTGTTGTACTCAAGAAGTCTAGAAAATATTTCAAGTTACTATCCGGATATCATAGAGAAAATACCCAAAGCAATTCAAGCAGAGAACATCATACTAGAAGCAGAAGCTGTTGCAATGAATGAAAATACTGGGGAGTTTTTGCCTTTTCAAGAATTAATGCACAGAAGAAGAAAATACAAAATAGAAAAAGCTGTTACCCAGTACCCAATATCAGTGAATTTATTTGATATTCTATATTGCAACGGGAAAAGCTGTTTGGAGTTGAGCTACAAGGATAGAAGAGAGAAATTAGAAAAAGTCGTAAAAGAAAATGAATTTGTCAAATACATACCAATGACAATTGTGAAAAATGAAATTGAAGTCGAAGACTTTATGGAAAACAGTATCAATGCTGGGAGTGAGGGACTTATGCTTAAAATGTTAGACAAACCCTACCAAGCAGGTTCCAGAGGAAATTATTGGCTAAAATTAAAACGAGAGTACCAAAATGAATTGGGAGATAGCCTAGATCTAGTAGTGATTGGGGGATTTTTTGGCAAAGGAAGAAGAACTGGAAGTTATGGAACGCTGCTCTTGGCAACATATGATGAAGACGAAGATACATTCCCAAGTATCTGTAAAGTAGGAACAGGTTTTTCAGATGAATCATTAGACCAGTTGTATCAGATTTTACATCCAAAAGTCACAATCAAAAAAAATCCACGTATCATTAGTGAGATGGAAGCTGATGTTTGGTTTGAGCCAGAGCTTGTAATTGAAGTTGTTGCCTCAGAAATTACACTGAGTCCGATTCACAAAGCTGCAAAAGATGTAATACGAAAGGGGGCAGGTCTTGCATTAAGATTTCCAAAGTTTACCGGAAAGATTCGAGTTGAAAAAGCAGTTGAAGACGCATCCACTAATGAGGAAGTAGTAACATTATACAAAGGTCAGAAAAAAGTGGCGCATGATAAAAATTTGATGTGATCACGCACCAAAATCATCAAAAATCATAAAGGATTTAAATTACCTGAAGATTTTTCACATTCTGTTATGTATAGCGGAGAGCTTGAAGTTCAAGCAAAAAGAAAGGCTATAGCAGTTTTACAAGACGAGATTAACAGAATCCTAAATGCTGCCAGAGAGCTGGCCACACTTCCTGAGCTTATGATGAAAAAAGACAAGACAGGAATAAAAAATGCATTAGAGCAAATTTCAACCATTGAAGAAGAAGTAGAAAGTCTAAGAAGAAAGATCACAAGAGAAGTCGCAGATGTCGGTGGATTGATCATGAATAGAGAAAATCTTCTAAATACAGCATATACAATGGACGAAATTGCAGGATATATCACGGGAATTTCGTTTAAACTATCAAACGTAAAACCATCTACGCTAAAAAGTTCAAAACTTGATCAAGACATCACTAAATTAATCGAACTTGTTGTTGATGAAGTCTACAAGTTAAATGAAATTATTAGAAGCCTAAACACAAACACTGCAAATGCAATTGAATTGGCTCAAGAAACACAGACAATAGAGAGAGAAATAGACATCAAATACAGAGATGCCACAATCAAACTGCTAAACGAAGTATCATCAACAAAAGAATTGATGTTGATCAAAGACGTGATAGAGGGAATTGAAGAGATGTCTGACAAATGTCAAAGAGTATCAGATTCTTTCATATTATTAGCATTGAGCCTATAGACAATTCATTCAAAATCTTTATTTTTAATATTTTAAAAAAACGCCATACTGCAACTACAGAATTCATATACAAAGAATGATTTAGAAAGTCAATGAAGAGCGAACTAATCGAAAATAGAATTATTGTTTGGAATATAGAAGATTCGCGTAAACTTTTCAGTCAAGGGTATTATGGCAAACCTATTGGAATTCCAAAACCAAAAATTGAAGAGATTGATGCACCACTAATTTTAGATTTAATTGAGGGGCTGTATCTTTTAGAAAATAAAAAAATCACAATTACAAATGCAAAACAAAAGATTACAGTAGAGGAATTAATTGAGATTTGTAAAGAGGAAGTTCACGAGTTTGATAAAAAATATCTTGTGTACAAACATTTTCGAGACAAAGGCTACATAATCAATCCAGGGATTAAGTTTGGTTGTGATTTTGCAGTATATGAAAAAGGTCCAGGTATTGATCATGCGCCATTTTTAATTCAAGTTTATACCAGAAACGAATCAATTTCAGCTACAGGTATTGTTCTTGCAGGAAGACTTGCAACAACTGTTAGAAAACAATTCATTTTGGCAATCCCTAAAGGAAAAGATAAAGTTGATTTTCTTGCGCTTGATTGGTGGAAGGCCTAAATTGATTTTATGTGGCCTGCAATCCTATCATAAATCTCAAAGAGTTCTTTTGTAATTCCAAAAGCCAAATGGTTATTCCAATTGTTTCTAATTCTAATTGCACCATCAGTTGGTTCAACATAGATTGTAGCGTCTTTGACTGATTGCTTTGCAATCATTTCATTTAGTTCATCATCCGAATTAAGTTTTGAGGCCAAGCTGCCAGCTCCAATCCATTCAACTTTTTGAACAGTCTTTGCTGCAAAATGACCTTTGGTTTTAAGTTTAGTTTTTGCAACAAAGTTCCCAACTCCACTGCCAGCATCCCTTTTTACAATAAAATGTGCTTGAAATCTATCTAAAGCGCCCCAAGGAAGTGGATTTGGATCTTGCATTTCTATCCCTTTTGAATAATCTGTATTGTGTCAATATTTGAGTTCTTGACATCAAGACAGCCCCTATTTGTTATCATTCTAGCTGTATGAGCAAAATATCTACTATAGTAATCACCTTTTTCAACATCATCAGTACCAATTTCTTTGGGTTGCGAATCAACACCAATCTCTTTTAGCATACTGCTAAATTTCTCAGGCCATGTTTGATAAACAAATGTATCTGGCTCTGTGTCATGCATCAAAAATCATGAACTGTACCCACAAATAAAGATATCAAGAAAATAGCACATAGATCAATCGAATTAAATATCACAAAAGTTTTGAGTTTTTATCTAATGCTAAAATTCCAAAATAAAATTGCTCTAGTAACAGGAAGCGGGACAGGAATAGGCAAAGCCATCGCTACAAAATTCATAGAGGAGGGAGCAAGTGTGATTATCCTTGGAAGAAGAAAAGAGCCATTAGAAGAAGCTGCCAAAGAGCTTGAAGGGAAGATTCCTGAAGGTACAAATTCATCAGTTAGGATTTTTGCAGGAGTCGATGTTGCAGATGAATCAGCAATGAACAACATGTTTGATACACTAAAAAATGAAAATACCACAATAGATTACATAATTAATAATGCAGGAGTATCAGGACCTGTTACCTGTTTTGCAAATGCACCACTTGAGGAATTCAAAAGTACTATCGGAATTCATCTGACAGGTACATTCTGGGGCTCTGTTCAGGCATTAAAAGTAATGAAAGAGGGAGGAAAAATAATCACAATCTCAACATTCTTTACAGAAGAAAGACCATTAGAGCAAAGACCTTATAGATTTAGAAGTCCATATACAGCTTCTCAAGGTGCAAAGAATAGATTAGCAGAATTAATGTCATGGGAATTAACTGATAAAGGTATTATGTCAATTGCAACAAACCCTGGACCAGTACATTCAGACAGAATTTACAAAACAGTGTATCCAAAGGCAGCTGCTGAATTTATGAGAGTCAGTGGATTTGAAGATCTAATACCAACTGAAGTTGACAAAGCCAACAGAGAATTACTCCCATTATTAGGAGAAGATGAGAATGTAATCAAAGACGGAATTGTAAAAGCTGCAGAAAAACTTGCAAACGGCAAAGATGTTGCAAAATTAACTGAGACATTTACAAATCTTTTAAACAAAATTCAAACCATAGCAGAAAAAGTTCAAAACAACACATCACATATGATTGCAAATAGAGAATTTCTATCACAAGGACAAGTTGCAGAATCAGTCCTCAATCTTTGCGATGATGAAATTGCAAAAATTATCAACGGCAAAGTAATTCCTGGAGACAGAGTATTTTATCCAGTTAAACCACATATTGGAACTACCACACCTGGTTGCCACCAACCAGATTTTACAGGAAAGGCCGTTGTTTTTACAATTGATGCAACAGATAAAGCAGATGCAGAACGAGTGGAATTTTTAGCACAGCACGTTGAGAAAAATGGCGGCAAAGTTGCATGTTTCATATCCCAATCAACTTCCACAGAACTTCAAGAATACATCAGTGGAAAATTTCACTCTCATGTTGTAGATATTAAAAATCCAGATGAAGTTGCAAAATGGTTAAACACTGCAAAAACCAACATCGGAGAGATTCTAGGAGTAATCCACATTACTGGAAAACTCCCAGAGATATCAAAATTAACAGAATCATCAAGAGCAGAGTGGGAGGCATTAATTGCAAAATTCATCACAACGCCTGCAACAGTTGCACAAAGAACACTTGAACAATTTGTTCCAGGCGGAACCAATGATCCACGTCTTTACAAAGATGCAAAAGGTGCAATTATGATTGTAGGTCCAGATTTACCAGTGGGCAGAAAAGTCACAGGTATACAGAGAGGACAAGTAGAAGTATTCAGAGGAGCTCTAAGACCATTTACAACTACAGTCAATCAAGAATTAAGTGACGTTCTAAAATCTAAAATCAGGATGTTTACAATTTTCCCAGGTTCAGTAACAGGTTCAGAGCCAAATAATCAAAGAATTGTAGATGCATTTAATTTTCTAGTATCAGGCAATGCAGAGTCATCATCAGAGATAGTTTTCTGTGTTGATGAATCAAGATAAGAATGAAAAAATTTTCAGAATTCAGAATAGGTGATTCATTTTATTCCACATGCAGTATTTCAGATAAAGAGTTAGAAGAATATCTTAATTTTTCCAGAGTCAAGAATGCATTTCTTGATGAAAGGAAAAAAGGAGAACAAAAAATTGTCTCAGGAAGAGCTATTTTATCTAGAATGGAAGGAGAATTTACAAGGCTAAGTCAAATTTATGGAAACCACATTGTTTTTGTTGGTACAGACGGGGATCCAGAATGGAGTAATAGAAATACCAGATTTTTAAAAACACTGTTTACTGATCAAGTTTTGAAATTGAAATTTACAGTATCACAAAAGGATGACATCGATGAGGAATTTGGAAAGATTGGAATTGATTATGAAGGAACAAACCAAGATGGAGAGATAATTGTTCTTTCAAAAAGAAACATTTACAGAATAAAGAAAGAACCGCCAAAATAAAATACCGGGAAGCCGACTAGTCTCCCCAGCCCTCAGATCAAATGACCTGAAAGACATCATGTATTACAAAATAACTATAAAAACACAATAAAAAAATTCAAGGCTAAAATCCAAAAAAGCCAGAATTTCCAGTTGCAGAATCTAAAAATAGTTTTCCTGCAGCTATCAAAATTACAACAGAGACAATTATTTGCAAATATCTTTCTTTGATGTCAATGGATAAGCGTGCACCAACTAACCCACCTACAAAAGATCCAATTGCCAAAAATCCTGCTTGGGTAAAATCAGGATGACCCAAAAGAGTATGAACAATAACTCCAGATAAAGAAGAGAAAAGTAATATCAATTGAGATGTAGGAGCAGCTCTTTTCATGGCCATTCCCATCCCAACAACCATTAATGGTACAAAGATTATTCCACCACCAATTCCAAAAAATGCAGAGATGATTCCCGCAAAAAAGCTTGCACCAATTGCAAATATCATAATTTGTTTTGATAATGTTTTTTCTTTGCTTTCGATTTTTTTTCTCAAAAAAATGTAAGATGCTGAAGCAATGAGAACAAATCCAAATAAAATTTTAAAAATCTCAGGTGCAACATCAGTTGAAATTACAGCACCCAAAACAGTCCCAGGAATTGAAAGTAATCCTAATTTCAATCCAAGGGATATTTCAATTCTTTTTTGCTTTGAATAAGATATTGTTGATGCGACAGCATTACTTAATGCTGCAAAAAGACTGTTACTTGCAGCGGCAGTAGGTGGAAAACCAAGAAAAGTTAAGACTGGAACCACAACAATTCCCCCACCTAGCCCAATCATCGAGCCCAAAACGCCTGCTGCAAAGCCTAAAAGAATAAACCAAAATTGTTCAATCACGGTAATCGCCAATCAAAGAATTTTGCAATATATAATTAAGCTACTTTAACACCAGCAACGTCCAAAGGTAGGATTCACCACTAGATGTAATCTCTAGAATCAGTCGCTTGTTATCCAATCCAGTAATTTCAGACTTCATTGTTGTTTGCGAGGATTTCTCATATTTCTCCGAAGCTGCATCAATCCAAGATTTGACGGTATCAAAACCACCGGGTTGGCGTTGCTCCCAGCAATCACAAACTAATGTTTCAACCATAATTTCAAAAACAGAATTTACCTCATCATACCTCGAATTTAAAAAGGGGGATGCATCAATAATTGCAAGTGCCATTACAGGACCATCAGTAGTACCACCCATGTTTAGATTACCAATGGTTTGATCATCAGAATTCAAGAGAGCCGTTGTTGTGCAATACTCTACAGTTTTTTGCTCGTTTTTAGAATCAAAATATGTACAATATTGAGAAACAGTATGATCAGTTATAGCAACAGGAGTAGACATGAAAATGTTTTTTCCTTCAAGAGATTTTTTAATTTTTTCTACATCATAAAAAGTGAAATCGTTTTCATAAACAGTTTTTTGAATTTGTGATTCTAAAGAATCTTCAGAAAAAACTACAATTGAAGCAGCTCCAATAATTGAAAGTCCAATTAAAATTGAAATCAAAATTAATTTATTCATCATAAATACATTAAGAGAATATCACATAAAGTTTTTTTATAGTCAGATAGAAATTATACTTAAGATAGAGTCTTTAGTAATGTTGTTTTGTTTAACAAATCCAGATGTGACTTCTAATACATATACTGCTTCTTTTTGAGGAACTACGCTTTGACAAGTTGTAATTTCTAAAGGACTTTTGCATGGTGGAATATTTTCTTCAATGTGTACAACTTTGCCATCTTCATCAAACCAAATCATATCAAGCGAAAATTGCATGTTAAGCATCCAAAGAGAGTAAAGACCAGATTGCTCAAAGACAAATATCATTCCTTGATCATAAGGCAATACGTCTTGGAACATCAAGCCACGAACACGTCTTGGTTCAGTGTCTGCTATTTGTACTTGTAATGGAACATCATCAACCTTTATTGTACCTCTTGGAAATTCAACAGACTCTAATTTACTTTCACTTGGGATAGATATCAAACCCACGGCACCAATAATTACAGCTGCGATAAAAATAGGAATCAGGACTTGTGATCTAGTTGTCATGAGTAAATTAATCGCAGTCTATTTAAAAACTAAAGGTGTCACATTATAGAATTCTTAAAGTCACTTATTGAAGAAAGCGTACTTTTTGTCTCATGGCCAATATCATGAATAGTAGAACCATTGTATTTCTTGTCAAGATATCTCCCTGCAACAATCATCGGACCACCAACTGCAATAGTTACACCAGTAGGTTCTGGAACCCATAACATCAAAAATCCAATTTTTTGGAGTTTTTTACCAGGTGCAGGAGCTTTTTGAAGTGCACCCAATGACGAATGGGTATTTTTACTGTCAATTTTAGCAATATCAGTATACAAATTTGCTCTTCGTTTAGCTGAATCAGAGATTTTCCTCAAGTTTGCTAGTCGTTCCTTTAGGGGGTCTACCATACCAATATCAATTTCATAAAAAATAGTTAACATTCTAAGATCAACTAGCATCACACCCAAGTCAACAAAGAGTAACCAAAGAGGGGGAAAGACATCCAATTATACTAGACACATGTTAGTTACAAAGAACATATGAAACCTAAAAATTCAAAGAGACTAGATTCAATAAAAGCTGCCCATCAAACTGAGAGAACTCGTTCAAGCACTAGAATGGAGGACTATTTAGAAATAATATCAGAGCTTGTTGAATTAAAAGGATATGCCACCACATTAGATATCTCAAGATACATGAATGTTAGTGCCCCAAGTGTTACAAAGATGCTTCAAAGGTTAGATGAGGGAGGATTTTTAGAATATGAAAAGTATCACGGAATTAATCTCACAAAGAAAGGAATCCAAGTAGCTGAAGGCATCAGGCAGAATCACGGAATATTATTAGAATTCTTTGAGATTTTAGGAGTGGGATATGATACGGCTAATCAAGACACAGAGGGAATTGAACATCATCTCAATCCAAAAACCATCAAGCAGTTAAGAAAATTCATTACTTTTCTTAAAGCAAATCCAAAGATAATTGAAAATTTTAAAAATCTTTAAGATATAATTTTATGTCACTTTGTGAGGATGTCTCATCCATCAAGTTTCTTGCAACATCTGAGCGCTTTGGGATTTTTATCTGTCCCTTTTTACCAATTCTCACTGAAGCCAAAAATTTGTCATTGGCATAGACATCTGCATGCATAGAGGTGTATTCTCTACTTACAGTAAGAAGTAAGGCAGTTTTGGATTCTGAAAATGTAAAGGGAAGATCATTTGATGTCAAGGAGAGGCTTTCAGAGTTTTTTGCCACAACATCAATGTGAACTTGAAGAGATTTTTCAATTTCATTAATGTTAGAGCCACCTCTTCCTATGATTGAGGGAATGTATTGCTCGTTTACTAGAACCTTGACCCGATTATCAGATAAAATTTCAACTTGAGCATGAGGATCATATCTTTTGAAGGTGTCTTTTATTTTATCTTCTGCAAGCTTTTCAATTCCAACTTTTTGTACTCGTTTTGAGACAGGAACAATAACATTCTCTTCCCCAAATGTGTATATTTCATGCTCTAGAACATTATCTTGGAAGTTTCTTACCTCAATTACAGGTCTTGCTAGATCAGATTCAGTCATACCTGAAGGGACTTTAACTTTTAGCTCCAAGTCATAGACTTTTTCTATTCTTCCATCGTTTACGAAAATTACAGTATCTAAAATATTTGGAATAATTCCCAATTCAATTTTACCGATGAATCTTTGGATTGCATCTAGAGGAGAGTTTGCATGCACAACGCCCACCATTCCAACTCCAGTTAACCTCAAATCTGCAAATGTTCTAAAATCTTCACGTCTTCGAACTTCATCAAAAATGGTGTAATCAGGACGAACTAAAAGTAGGATATCTGCGGTGTTATCAAAACTTCCATCAAGTTTTCCGTATTGCGTGATACCAGAATCAACTTGCAAGTCACGAGGAGATTCAAATGTTTTAACAATTTTTCCCTTTTTGTGATAAAAATTTGCAAGTCCTGATGCAAGTGTACTTTTACCAGAACCTGGTGCACCTGAAATTACAATGCCTTCAGCCCTATCAGATAATCTAGCCATTAACTCATCAGAAATATCATAATCTTCCAAAGACAATTTTATGATTGGATGAACAATAGTAATCTCATAAGATTCTGAAAATGGAGGATATGTAATTGCAATTCGATAATCTTCATGCTGTATTACTGATGCACCAGTCTTCGAGATTTCAATGGTACTTGAATCAGAAATGTTTGCAATATCAAATATTTGAGATGAAATCATTTTCAAATAAGAGAGTGTTAGAATTTCATCACCAATTTGAGTAAGTGAAAATGCGCCAGGAGTTCCTTTTTTTGCAAGTGGAAATTGGTTCTCTTTTAGATGAATGCTCATAGTTTCAGAATCAAAAAATTTTAAGAATTCTAATTTTTCATTTTTAATTTTTGTTTTCAAAAATACAGTTTCAATACCTTCAGCTTGTGCAACTAAATGTTGAACCTTATCAGAGGTGTATAGTACTGCATCATTTTGCTTTGCCATGTCAGCAATGAGTGCATCAATTCTACCACTAGCAGCAAACTTGATGTCATCTGTGGATGGATGAGGACCTTTCATAATTATCTCCAAGCCAAAACTTCCAGAAAGTTCATTGAGTTTTCTAATTTTTTCTAATCCGACAAATCCCTGTTCTTTTTTATTTGATGCCTGAGATTGTAATTCATCAAATACTGCCTGAGGAATTATAATTTGGGAATTTCTAAGAGAGCCAGTTTCTATTTGAGTAATTAGTTCGCCATTAATTATTACGCTAGTATCAGCTACTATTTTTGACAAGTTTTCTAAATTATGTTTCCGGTTTATTCCCTAAATTACTTTCTAAAATTCCTTTAATGTTTTCTAAAACAGAATTAAAATCAAATGGTTTTGAAACATAAGATGATGCGCCCTCATCCAAACAATTCTGAATCACTTTTTGATCATCACTAGCAGTAATCAATACAATTTTTGCATTTGGATCATATGCAATTATTTCTTTGGTTACTGTAAGACCATCTTTCTGAGGCATTGCCAAATCAAGTAAAATTAAATCAGGGTTGAGTTTTTTGTAAAATTCAACAGCTTCTGCACCGTCTGTAGATTCCCCAATCACATCATGTTCTCCAATTGACAAAATATCTTGCAAAACCAAACGGATTGCGTCAGAGTCATCAGCAATTAGGATTTTTGCCATACAATGCTGTGATGGATTGAGTATAAAAAATATCCATCATTTCAAGGAGGAGGAGAAATTTGTAATTTTTTCAGAAATCCCGCGCATGTCATAATCGGGGGAACTCATAGTGTTTTCCATATGAGGAAGTGTTTCATTAAGAATATCAAAAATTTCTGCTATTTTTTTACCATCATTGATTTGCTTTAGTATTGCATCAAGAGTAGAGCATATTGAACCCAATTCTTCCTGACCCATCATGGGTGCTAAGCCCTTAATTTTATGAGTATGACTCTGCAGATCTTTAGAGTTTCCATAAACATCATCATCACCCTTACAAGATTTTAAGACAGAAGAAATTGCAGATATCTCCTCATTAATTTCTGAAGTGGCAATTTTGATGAATTCATCAGACATGATGTAAAATTATGTATCTGGATGTTTTTATACTCTTTGTAAGAAAAACAGGATTGTGAAAATAGTTAGCAAAGCGTATCTTTTGATAATTATTTTGATCGTCGCAGCTGTTTTTAATCTATTTCTATTGTATCAGGACGAGAAATCTGGAATAACACAATCATATTCTATTATTAGCATAGGAGATATCAAAGTAAAAGCTGAATCAATTTCATCACTTGCAACATCAGTAGCAAATGGAAATTTAGAAGATAGAGATGAATTAGAAAAAGAGGTCGAAGAAGTGCAATCAATGTTAATGAAGATCAAAGATGGTGGAACTGTAAAAGGGAAAGACATTGCAAAGATTCCTGAAGGATTGTACTTAGAGTATAACAAAATTTTATCATCTTGGGAAAATTTCAAATCAAATTCCTTTGATGTAGAAAATACTTCGGTTTTTGATCCAGAAGCAACAAATGCAATGAATTATGTATTACAAAAAAATCAAGATCTAGTATTACTTACAGCAGAACTAGAAAGGGATTTAGAAAGTTTGGATAGAAACTTCAACATACATAAAGAAATTGCAAAAGACTTGGCAGAATGTGCCAAAGTGATAGGGCAACAAAGTTTGTTAATTTCAATAGGAGAGGGAGAGAATTCCCAGGAGGAACTCAAAGAGAAAAACCTAAGATTTGAAATTGGAATTAGAAAATTATTACAAATTTCAACAGAGGATTTGGATGTAGAAAGTGTAGAACAAACTCATGAAGAAATTGAACCAATTCCAAGAGAAAACTCGGAATCATTAAGAAAAATAGATCCTCTTTGGGAAGCAATCCAGCTACGAATAAACATACTTGAAGAAAGGGCACTTTTATCTCCTGAATTTAATCTAGCGAAAAACAAAATGAATGAACAGAAGTTTATTTTGTTTGATGATATTGATCAATTAATTAATTCTTGGAACAATGAAATAACAAAAGAAGGTTCAGAAGGGCAAATCATCATTCAGATTTTATTAATTGTAGATATTGCAGTATTCATTTTAGTTCTAGCAGTTATTAGGAAATCACTTTTACCACTTGAAGTAATCAGCAAGGCATTATCCAAAGTCAAAGAAGGAGTGTATGGTGAAAAAATTGCGTATTCAGGTACAGATGAAGTAGGACAGTTAGTGAATAATTTCAACATAATGTCCAATACGATTAAAGAAAAAGAAGAGCAAGCAAAAAAAACAGACATTGCAAAAGACGAATTTTTAGCAATGATTACACATGAACTCAAAACACCATTAGTTCCAATTCAAGGGTACTCTGACATTTTACTTGGAGAACATTTGGGAAAATTAACAGACAAACAAAAAGAACGAATAGAGATTATCAAATCAAGTTCAGAAACGCTGTTAGGAATTATTTCAGATTTACTTGATGCACAAAAATTAGATTTAGGTCAGTTAAGAATGAAAAAAGAGATCAAGAACATTAAAGACACAGTCAACAAAGCTATCACATCATTATTGCCTGAATCACAAAAAAGCAATGTTGAGTTAACTTCGAATTTATTTGATTTAGAAATTGAGCATGACTCAGAAAGAATTGCTCAGGTTGTTACAAATTTAATCAAAAATAGTTTGACTGCAGTAGAACCGAAAATAGGAAAAATACATGTAAGCATGGAAGACCTTCCAAGGGAAATAAAAATAACTGTTAAAGACAACGGAGTTGGAATTCCAAAAAATCATCAAAAAGAACTTTTTAAAAAGTTCTACCAAGTGGATGCAACACTCACAAGAGAAAGGGGAGGCAGTGGATTAGGATTGGCTATATGTAAGGGAATTATTGATAACCACTTTGGTAAGATCTCAGTCCAAAGTGAGATAAACAAGGGTGCTGAATTTTCATTTACACTTCCAAAATCCAATAATCAAAAAAAATCAGCAATCAATAACACTTAAAGAAAATAAACGGTATGAGTTAAAATTTCTCACTCTCTTTAAAAAAAGTACATTTAGAAAAACTAATCATGCATCACAACCAAAATGATGAATTTTATAAAAATTGTACCGAATATTTTGAATTTTTACGCAAAAAAGGTGAAGTAGACTATGAATTTGAAGACGAGTATTATTTTACCATGCCTGCAATTTCAAATCACTGATTAGCACAAGATTTACGAGGCATTCAAAATCCAAGTAATTATGGATACAGCACTCCAAGAGTTAGCAGATAGAGGAATAAAGCATGCGATGGATTCGGGGGCACAATATTGCGATATCAGGGCTGAAGAGCAAGAAAAGAAATCAGCCCATATTGAAAATAAAGAGATTGAAAATGTTAGAACTTTGTCTGACTCAGGTTTAGGGATAAGATTAATCAAAGAAGGAGTATGGGGTTTTTGCTCAATAACAAATCCAAAGTCATTTGATCAAATTAAGGAAAAAATCAACGGTGCTATAAAAAACTCATCACATACCACACAAAATAAAAAGACAGTTGATCAATATTCTTGTGAAACAAAAAATATCAAAATCAATTATCCAGTAATAAAAAAACCATCAATTGATGAATTGATTTCAGTTGGATTAGAATGCAGTAAAATTATTTTAGAAACACCACGAATCATCAAGTCAGTAATCAGTCCATGGTATACAACTAACTCAAAATATTTTGCAAATAGCGAAGGAAGTAAAATTGAACAGAATTTTACAGATGTTGTTACAGATATGATTGCAATAGCACACGAAGCAGGAATTACACAAGCAATAAACGTCACAGAAGGAGGAAGAGGTGGTTTAGAACAAATTACAAATGAAGATAAAATTCAGCTAAAATCAAAAGAGATTGCTCAAAAAGCATCAGAATTAATTTTTGCCAAATCTGCAAAAGAAGAAATGGGAACAGTGGTTATGAATCCAGATTTTGTATCTCTGCTCACACATGAAATACTAGGTCATCCCTCAGAAGCAGATAGAGTACTAGGAAAAGAGATGGCATGGGCTGGGGGTTCGTGGTGGAAAGGAGAAATTGGAAAGAAGATAGGCTCTGATAATCTAAATGTTTTTGATGATCCAACCATCAAAGAGAGTCTAGGATGGTATTATTTTGATGATGAAGGAGTTGAAACAAAGAAAACCAAATTGGTAGAAAATGGAATTCTAATTAATCATATGCAAAATAGAGAGACTGCAAAAATTTTCAACACAGTACCCACTGGAAATATGAGAGCTACCAATTATAGATTCATGCCGTTGATACGCATGGCTTGCACATGTATAGGGAACGGGGACAGAAAACCAGATGAGATTATTAAAGAAGTCAAAAACGGATATCTAATTTCAAATATGAAGATCCCATCAATAGATATGAAACGATATAATTGGAGTATTTCATGTCAGTACGCACAAAAAATTGAAGATGGTGAAATTACAGATTTGCTAAGAGATGTCATTGTAATGGGTACAGCACCAGAATTTTTTGAGTCAATTGATGCATGTGGAAATGACTTTACAGTTAGACCAATAACTAATTGCGGTAAGGGAGATCCAATGCAATCGATGATTATGGGAAATGGCGGACCAACAATTCGTGGAAATGCCACGGTAAAGAGTGTAAACTAGAATGAAGCAAAAATTAGAAGAAATAAAACAAAATGTCATAAATTGCACAAAGTGTGATCTATGTAAAACTAGAACCAATTCAGTTCCAGGTAAAGGGAATTTTCAATCAGATGTAATTTTTGTAGGAGAAGCACCAGGAAGAAATGAAGATAAAAACGGAGAGCCATTTGTAGGAGTAGCAGGAAAAAAATTATCAATTGCACTTGACGAAGCAGGGATTTCAAGAGAATCAATATACATTACAAACGTTGTAAAGTGCAGACCCCCTAAAAACAGAGTTCCAAATACAGATGAAAGGAGTACTTGCCAAGAATATTTGAAACAAGAAATTTCAATTATCAAACCAAAAATAATTTGTATCTTAGGAAATACAGCTTTTAATTCCATTTTAGGAGGATCTGAAATAACAAAATTCAGAGGAAAGATTGTAAGAAAAGACAACCAACTATATTTTCTTACCATTCATCCTGCAGCAACAATCTACAATCAACAACTAATTGATGTTTTAAAAAAAGACATTTCAAAATTGTTTGATAACATAAGAGAGTTAAAAAATGGAAAAAATATTACAGTAGATATAGAATATGCTCCCTAGAGATTTTTATAACAAAGACACGGTAACTGTTGCAAGAAATATTTTAGGAAAAAGAATAGTTAGAAAAACTAAAGGCTCAATCATATCAGGAATCATTACTGAAACAGAGGCATACAGACATTCAGACGATCCTGCCAGTCATGCATTTAACAAGAAGACAGAGAGAAACAAAGTAATGTTTGAAGAAGTAGGACATGCATATGTGTATTTTACATATGGAATGCATTATTGCTTTAATGTAGTTGCAAAACAGGCAAAGATAAAGGCTGGTGCGGTTTTAATTCGTGCAATTGAGCCTGAAAAAGGAATAAAAAAAATGCAAAAAAACAGAGGCATTGCAGACTTGAAGAACCTAACAAATGGACCAGCAAAATTAACGCAAGCTTTAGGGATAACAAAAGAACATTATGGTATAGACTTGACTAACGATTCAAAACTTTACATTGAAGATGGGATTAAAATAGAAAAAATTTTTGAATCACCAAGAATAGGAATTAAAAAAGCAACAGACAAGTTATGGAATTTTAAAATAGTTTTTTAAAAATTTTAATCTTTATTATTTTCATCTAATGTCCACGGAGCAAATTTTCCTAGAATTCTTGCCCAATCTAATCTTAAAAGCAAAACAATTACGGCAGTCATCATGGCACCAAAAATGATAATCCCTATGTAAATGGGAGTTGCATCATCTATATTCTCAAGGAATGGCTCCACCAAGGACAAACCAAGATAATGTGAAATAAAAACAATAGAATAGCTAAGAACGATTTTTCCAGTAAGCGTTGCAACAAAGAATCGCTTTGGATTATACTTTGCCAACCCCAATGGCACATACACTAGATCATCAGGAATAGGAGTTGCTGCAGCAAAAAATGCAGCTCCTGCACCATACCGCTTTACTAATCTTTCAAAGGGGCGCATTCTTTTTCTAGTCTTTTCATTGATAATTTTTCGTCCGCCATAACTGACATAGAAGATTATTTGTTTTGCAATAGTTGCTGTAACTGCAGAAAGTATTGCTAGAATGTGTAAATCAAATTGATCACCTACTGCCATAGTAGCCAATAGTAAAAATCCAGGTAGAGGAACAAATGGAACAAGCGAACCGAAGAAATTAACAAGAGATAAACTCAGATAACCTACTTCCGGAGCAAATGGAAATAGATCAACAAAATCCACAAATCAATCTGTTTTTGGGCTTTATTTAATTAAAACTAGAAGAATCACTCACAACAATCATTAAAATAACATCTTTTCAAAGTTCAATAAAATGTTAAAAAAAGACTGTGAGTCAATTAGTGACGTTATTGCCACAATAAGCCCATACATCAGATTTGTAGGCGTAATTGGCGAGAGTGGTGAATTATTGGCTTACAAAAGAAGACAGGATTTGATTCCGTTGTTGGATGAAAAAAATACAAAATATCAGTTCTCACATATTGCCATGAAAACAGATCTTGAAGGATTTTTTGATAAAAACTTGGGAGAGATTGAATTTTCATGGGAAGAAAGAAAAAAGGTTCAGACAATTTCATTTGCAATTAAAAAAATCAGAGTTTGGATATCAATTGATAAAAAAGTAATCAGATCCGAAGTTTTACGAATTATTGACTCTTGTCTACCTATTGTTAAAAAATATTCAGACGCTTGAAATATTTTGAAATGTCCATATTGCGATATTGATTTGGATTCTCTTAGTATGACTGATGGTTTAAAACATGTCTTAGAGCACAAAAAAGAAAATCAGAAATAAAATTTAAAAACAATCTCAAAATATTAAAAAATGTCTCAGCATGGATGAAATTGAAAAAATAATTGACGAAATCAGTTTTAGAAAATCAAAATCCAAAAATTATGACAACATGAAAGCGTTAGAAATAAGCAAAGAGATTCAAAATATTTTAAAATTTGAACAAGAGTCATTAAAAAAAATTGAAGAGTTTGAAAAAATGCAAAAAGACCAAGACTTGATAAGTTATCTTAAAATGATTTCAAAAAATACAACACAGAGAGAAATTTCAGAAATTCAGGAAATTTATTTGAAAAAAATTGACAATGAATATCTAAATTCAAAATAAAATTTCATTCTTCTTGATATAACCAGCATCGAACATATCCAGTTTTTGTTTTAATTTTGGGTGGAAGTTCTTTACATTTTTCAATTGCAAGTGGGCATCTCTCTAAAAATCGGCACTCAGTTGGGGCATCAAGTAAACTTGGAGGGGTTCCCTTGATGTATTTCGGAGTAGTTCCATGTAATCTAGGAATTGATTCTAACAAACCTTTAGTGTAAGGGTGTTTTGGGTTTTTGTAGATTTCTTCAGAAGTACCAAATTCAACAATTTGTCCCCCATACATTATTCCAATCTTGTCTGCAATTTCAGACAATACTGCTAAATCATGAGTAATTAGTAAAAAGGACATTCCACCTTTTTTGAGAGTTTTCAGTAAATTGATGATTTGAGCCTGAATTAATACATCAAGTGCGGTTGTAGGCTCATCTGCAATGACAAATTTTGGTTTTAACAATAATGCCATAGCAATGACAACCCGCTGCTTCATTCCCCCGCTTAATTCATGAGGATATTTTTTCAAAACATTCTCATCCAAACTAACTGAATTCATTGCATCCAAAATCAATTGGTCATAATTTCCCTCAAAATCATGTTGATTTAAGATTTCAAGAAACTGATCCTTTATTGTAAAGACAGGATCTAAAGCATTCATTGCACCTTGAAAGATCATGGAGATTTTTTTCCACCTATAGTTTGAATTAAAATCAGATTCACTCAAATCCAAAAGAGAGTCACCTTCAAAGAGAATTTTACCCTGAACAATTCCTCCAGAAAGCATTCTAATGATTGATAAGCCCAGTGTACTTTTCCCACATGCACTCTCGCCTGCTATTCCTATAGATTGACCATCTTCTAGATCAATATCAACATCATCAACTGCATAAACTGGTCCTGATGATGAGGAATATTTTACAGATAGTCCAGTAATGTCTAAAAAAACCATACCTCTATTTGATCCAAACTAGAATTTCTGTTTTGCACTAAGGGATATAAACAACATTATTGAAATGAAAAAAGTCGATTCAAATGTTACTTCCAATTTGTGGTTTTGATGCAAAAAACGCAGTTCTCTGCCCAAAATGCGAGAGTAAAGTAGAATCAGGCGAGATAACAAAAGCAGATGTAGATGCATCAATCATCCTTGCAAAAACTGCAAAAACAAACAAGATGATTGAGAATTTTACGCTTTATTCATGCAAGGAATTTGATGGAAATTTTGTCTTGTCACTAGCAAAAAATGACATCATGATAATTAGACAAAGTAGGACACTTTACAGATTACTTCAGGAGCAATTCAAAGGAAAAATTTGGCTAGTAGAAGCAGATGAAAACGATAATAGATTCATAGAAGATTTGTTTTTTCCAACCAAAATCCTATCAATTAATGCAGTGTGGGCTCCAGGAGGAGTTCAAAAAACCAAGGCTGTTGTATCAGGCAAATGGACTCCAAAATTTCCAATAGATACTGAAAAAGTTGTACAGATTGTAAGAAATGCCCGAAACCTTGACATTGAGATAGAATTTGAGGATAAAAGATAGGCATGGTTTTTGTTAAAACGCACGATATTGATGAGTTAACTGAGCAGTTAATCGGATCACAAGTGGTTCTTGGGGGATGGGTTGAAGATTTTAGAAAACTAGGCAAAATGTCATTTATTACTTTACGCGATGTTACAGGAATATCTCAAGTAATTGTAAAAGGGGAATTAAATGAAAATCTAGGAGAGATTAATCGTCAGAGTGTTGTTTCTGTAAAAGGTACTGTACAAGAAACTAAAGCTAGGGACTTTGCATTTGAAATTAAAGCTGATGAGATTGAGGTATTAGGCAAGGCAATCCATCCATTACCAGTAGATCCTATTGGGAGAGTAGAAAGTAACATCGATACAAGATTGAACCACAGAGCACTAGATATGAGAAATCAGAAAACAGCTTCAATTTTCAAGCTTCGACATCATGTGTTACAATCACTGCGAAAAACATTAACTGAAAAGAGATTCATAGAGATTACAACTCCAAAAATTATTGGTAGTGCAAGTGAGGGAGGAGCCAATTTATTTTCCTTGGAGTATTTTGGGAAGACTGCCTATTTGGCTCAGAGTCCACAATTATACAAAGAGCAAATGACACTTGGACTAGAGCGAGTCTTTGAAATATCAAATTTTTATCGTGCAGAAAACTCCCATACTGGAAGACATCTCTCAGAATTCACCAGTATCGACATTGAAGCAGCATTTATGGACTATAATGATGTAATGGATGTATTAGAATCCCTGGTAATGGAAGTCTACAAGTACACATCAGAGAATTGTAAAAAAGAGCAAGAAACAATTGGGCATACAATTGAGATTCCAAAATCACCATTTGAAAGAATTACATATTCTCAATGTGTTGAGGAATTACAAAAAGCAGGTGAAAAAATAGAATTTGGTGATGACTTGCTTGATTCACACCTTAGAATAATTGGAGATAATCATCCAGGTTTTTTCTTCTTGACTGACTGGCCAATGAAACTAAAACCATTTTACATTAGAGAAAAAGACGAAGATGCAACATTATCACGCTCATTTGACTTGCAATTCGGATATCTAGAATTGTCTTCTGGAGGAACTAGATTACATAATCCAGAGATGTTAAAGGCAAGACTCAAAGAACAAGATTTGGATCCTTCACAATTCCAAGATCATCTAAAAACATTTGATTGGGGAATGCCACCACATTCTGGTTGGGGTATGGGGCTAGATAGATTGATGACCACATTGATTGGAATTGATAATGTGCGTGAAGTTGTTTTGTATCCCAGGGATCCAGACAGACTAAGCCCATAATTTATTCAGATTTTTATTGTATTGAAACCATGAGAATCCATGATTGAGTCTCAAGATGCGAAAAAAGTAGTCGAAGTGATTGGAAATAATTTGATAGGAGTCTCACATGATTCAAACAATTTTGCCAAGCTTCCTGATTCTTTTTGGGGATATTTTGCAAGAGGGCATGACACAAAAGGAACATTTGGAGTAATTGTGACATATTCTGAAGAAGGTAAAGATGTTGATGAGTTGATATCAATGTATGAGAAATGGGCTGAGAAAAATAAACCTAAATCAGAATAGACTATTTGGTTTCTTTTAGAAGTTTTCTGTAACCTTGGCATTCCTTGCAGATTGGTTTTCCCTTGTATTTTGGATTACCATCAGTAATTTTTAGAGTTCCGTCAACTAATTTACAGATACAGCACTTTGCCATTTATGATATAGAAAAAAATCGGACTAATAAAAATTGGTAATTTTTGAAAAAGAGATAAATTCAAAGGAATGGATCCTAATTAGTGCACAAGTGTGATTATTGTGGATCAGTGTTTGGGGATAGAATATGTTATTTTTGTGAGAAAACTTGTTGCACATCATGTATGGTAGATGATAGAACACGTTGCAAGGACTGCTACATTCAGAAACGCCGTCTTGGATGGAAAGAAGTAATCAAAAAAAATAAAATTGTTTTAGTATTTATTGGAATTTTGTGGTTGTACGCAGTGTTTCCAGGACCATTAATACCAGGATTGGATCCAACATTTTATACAATTTCACTTGTTGCAGCTTTACTAATTATGATTCCAATAGGATTTGCATTATTTTTCTGGTCTTTAAATCCACCAAAGTCAGATGTGAAGAAGCGAAAAGATTGATTATACATAATCATAATTTATGAATTATTGCACTAGTAAATTCTGAAGTTGACATTTCGCCACCAATATCTTTAGTTTTCACACCAGATTTTACTAAATCAAAAATTGTTGATTCTAATTTTTCTCCAACTTGAATACATTTGGAATCATTGTGTTTGTTACCTAACCAATCAAACATCATCTTAATGGATAACAGAAAAGATGAAGGATTTGCGATATTTTTTCCTGCAATGTCAAATGCAGCTCCGTGAACAGGTTCAAACAAAGCAAAATTATCACCAATGTTTGCAGTTGGGGCCATCCCCAATCCCCCTACTACCTGAGAGGATTCATCAGATAAAATATCTCCAAATAGATTGGTAGTAACTATCACATCAAATTTTTCGGGTTGACGAATCAAATTCATAGCGCATGCATCGACATACATTTCTTCAAATAAAATTTCAGGGTAATCTTTAGATATTTCTGTGCATGCTTTTGCAAATAATCCATCAGTTACTCTCATGACATTGGATTTATGAACACAGGTTACTTTTTTCATAGAGTCGCGTTGTGTTGCAGTTTCAAAAGCATATTTTGCAATTCGTTTTGATGCATCCTCTGAAATTATTCTCAATGCAACTGCAGAATTTCCTACACTGAATTCTTTACCAGTATAAAGATCCTCAGTGTTTTCCCGAACTATCACCATATCAATATCATCACGTAATGCAGGCATGTGTGGATATGATTTTGCAGGGCGTATATTTGCATAAAGATCAAGCATTCGTCTTAATACCACAATAACATCAGCTGCACTTTCACCAACAGGCGCTTTGAGGCATACATCTGATTGTTTAATGGCATTAATTGTTTCATCAGGTAATGCTTTGCCAGTTTCAGAAAGTGCCTTGTCCCCTGCAGATAATTTAGTAATTTCAAATTTTAAATCAAATTTATCATTAATTGTATTTAATACAGATACTGCAGATTCAGATAACTCAGGACCAATACCATCGCCAGTAATTAATGAAATTTTATACATAATTTTTCATGAAAAGAAGGGAATTTTAGGATTTAGTTGACTTGCTTTTCTTGAAGCATCTTTTTGAGCATTATTCTATTAATAGCATCAATAACTGCCTTAACAGAAGTAGTAACAATATCCTCACCTACTGATTTTGCAGATACTTTGTTCCCGAGGGCATCTTCAACTTTTACTGTTACCTCACATAACGCAGAAGAACCGCCAGAAATAGAAGCTAAACCATAATCTTTGATTCTAATCTCCGAAATCTTTCCAGTAATCTTTTGAATAGCATTAAGGGCAGCATCTACTGGGCCCACCCCATAATCAGTTCCAATATGATCCTGACCATCAATGTTTAATTTTACAAATGCATAAGGCATTGTCCCAATACCTGTAGATACTGAAAATCCACTTAATTGAACAATTCGTTTGAGATCTTTTTCACCTAAAACCTCACTTGCCATAGATAGCAATTCAACATCAGTAATTTGTTTTCCTTGATCACCTAAGATTTTGACTTTATCTAAGATTTGTTTGGATTGTTCTTCGGTTGGTTTAACGCCATACTCTGCAAGCATGGCATTCATTCCATGAACTCCTGCATGTTTCCCAACTTGAAGCCATCTTTTTCGTCCAACTAATTCAGGACTAATAGGCTCGTATGTGAGAGGATTACTCAAAACACCATGGGTATGAATTCCTGATTCATGACCAAATGCATTTGCCCCAACAATTGCCTTATTTGGCTGAACTATGATTCCCACAGTCTTTGAGATAAATCTCGATGTTTCATAAATTAATTCAGATTTAATATTAGTTTCATATTTTTGATCATAGGGCAAACATTTCAATGCCATGGAAAGTTCTTCTAAAGATGCATTTCCGGCACGTTCACCAATTCCATTAATTGTAACATGTGCACATGAAGCTCCTGCATGAATTCCAGCCAAGGAGTTTGCAACAGCTAATCCAAAATCATTATGACAATGAACACTTACTGGAAGTTTTGTGGCCTCTACTGCATCCCTAGTAATTTCTGCCATGTATTCAGGTGTAGAGTACCCTACAGTATCAGGTATGTTAACTCTGTCTGCACCTGCCCTTGCTACTTCACCAAATACTTTTTTTAAAAACTCTCTTTCTGTTCTAGATGCATCTTCAGCTGAAAACTCTACTTGAAGACCACGAGACTTTCCATACTCTACAGATTCAATTGCTTTTTCAAGTGCCTGGTCTCGTGTCATTTTGAGTTTATGTTCTAAATGAATGTCAGATGTTGCAATGAATGTGTGAATGTAATTCAATCCAGCATCAACGGCAGCATCAATATCTTTTTTAATTGTTCTTGTCAATCCTGCAATTTCACAAGATAGCCCTTCACTAGTAATCATCTTGACTGCTTTTAATTCACCTTCTGAAATAACTGGAAAGCCAGCTTCGATTGCATCAACACCTAATTCATCAAGTTTTTTTGCTATTGCTAATTTTTGATCTGGCGATAATGATACACCAATGGTTTGTTCTCCATCTCTTAAAGTGGTATCAAAAATTCTTACGTTCAAGCTCCGCTCCTTTGCAAAGCAGCAACTCCAGTTCGAGCTACATCAATAATGCCAAATGGTTTTGCTAATTCCTCAAATGCCTGAATTTGATCAGGAGTGGCAGTTAATTCTACCATAATTGATTCCTTTTTCACATCATGAACTTTACCGCCATATGCATTTGCTAGTTTGTTAATTTCCATACTATCATTAGCATTACTCAGTTTAATCTTAAAAAGACTAAGTTCTCGATATACTGTTTTGTGCTCATCCAAATGTTCAACTTTAACTGTGTCAATCATTTTGTCCAATTGCTTTACAATTTGCTCTACTTGCTTTTCATCACCATAAGTGGTTATAGTCATCTTTGAGTAATCAGGATTCTCAGTAACACCTACAGAGATACTATCAATATTGAAATTCCTAGATCGGAAAAGATGAGTTATCTTAAACAAGATTCCAGGTTTGTTTTCAACTAAAATAGAAAGAATTGCCCACATGATAAATCACTATGAAGGTAAAATCATATCCGAAAGCGAAGTTCCAGGAGCAACAAATGGCAATACGTCTTCTTCAGGATCAATTGGAATGTCAATTACTGTTGCAACATCACTGCTAAGTGCAGTTTTGATTGCTTTGTCAAGTTCATCTATTGATTGTGCACGTATTCCTTGAGCACCATAAGATTCTGCTAATTTAACATAATCTGGACAATGATTCTGCTCAACACCATTCATTCTTCTACCATAGAATGTTCTTTGCCATTGGGCAACCATTCCCAATGAGGAATTGTTTAAGAGAAATACAATCACAGGTATATCTTCTAACACTGCAGTTGCAAGAGAGTTTTCAGTCATACTGAAACTACCATCACCTGCAATGTCAACTACAGGAACATCAGGTTTTGCAACTTTTGCTCCAATTGCTGCAGGGAATCCCCAACCCATAGTACCAAGTCCAGTAGAACTAAAAAAAGTTCCAGGTTGAATTACGTCATAAAATAATGATGCCCACATTTGATGTTGTCCAACTTCAGTGGTTACAACGGATTCTTTAGGCAACAGTTCCCTTAGTTTTCGTAAAAGTTTAGCTGCACCCATTTCACCTGGATGAAGTTTCAAATTTTCTTTCCAGTAATCTTTTGTTTCTTTAACGTGTTTTATCCAAGTATTTTCTTCAGTTTTTTTAATTTGTTTTTGTAAAAGTAATTTCACCATAATTCTAAGAGATGCACGAACATCTCCCACTACTGCAACTTGAGTTGTTTGGTTCTTTCCAATTTCTGCAGGGTCGACATCCATATGAATAATTTTTAATCTCTTTTCAAACGCTTCAAAGGTTCCAACGGATCTATCGGAAAATCTAGTCCCAATTGCCAATACACAATCAGCTTCTGCCATCATTTTATTGGCCTCAGCATGACCATGCATTCCAATTGGTCCTAATGATAACGGATGATTTTCAGGAAATGCCCCTTTACCTTTGAATGTTGTAACTACAGGTAACATAAGAGCTTCTGCAATAGCTTGCAATTCAGCAAACGCAGATGAGATTATTGTTCCACCACCAGCTAAGATGATTGGTTTTTCTGAATGGAGTAACATGTCAATTGCTTTTTCAACATTTACAATATCAGGATCAGCCCAAGGATGGTATCCTTGAATTTTAAATTCATCAGGGAATATCATCTCAGACTCATTAGTTTGAACATCCTTTGGAATATCAATAAGTACAGGTCCAGGTCTTCCAGTTTCTGCAATGAAAAATCCTTTTTTTACAGTCTCAGGAATTTCTGCAGCAGTTCTTGGTTGAAATGCATATTTTACAACAGGATTTGCCATTCCAATAATATCACTTTCTTGAAATGCATCACGTCCAATCATGGCTACTGGTACTTGACCAGTTACGGCAACCATTGGTGCAGAATCTGCCTGAGCTGTTGCAATTCCAGTTAGAATATTAGTTGCTCCAGGTCCAGATGTTGCAAAACAGACCCCAGGCTTTCTACTAACTCGACCAAAACCATCAGCCATGTGAGCTGCTGATTGTTCATGTCTTACCAAAATATGTCTAATATCACATCTTGAAAATTCATCATACATTGGAAGATTAGCACCTCCAGGCAATCCAAAGACTTGTTTGACGCCTTCTTTTTCCATAGCCTTCATCAAGGCTTTTGCACCACTCATGCTTTCCATTTTATTCATTAAATCACTCGCCATAATTTTAACCTAGTAAATTTTGAGTACGATTTACAATAGAAAAACAACAGACAGTTTTTTGTCAAATGTTCCTGTTAATTTTGTACTCATTGAAATCATAAAATCAATCAATTGATAATTAATAAAGATTCTCTGAAAAATAATCAGATTTTCATGTGTAATTGCACAGAAGACTTAAACTGATATTTCATACATTCAAGATTGGTTGTTTTGTCAGATAATGAAGATATAATAAAAATTATTGAGACATTATTTCAAGCAGGGATTTCAAAAGATCTGGCAATTTTAAAAGATATCCATCTAAATGATGCAAAATTTTCTAGTTTCAGCGATTTACCGCCCTATGATCTTAAAGACTATCAAACTACAATTGAGCTTGAGGAATTAAGATTTGTTAGTATTTCAGATTACTCTTATGAGATAAAAAATCCAAAAATCAGCATCTTTGGAGATACGGCTGTTGTAGCAATGGAATTGATTCAAAAAGGAATGCTAGTAGATAACAAAGCATTCACAGGTGAACACATGACAATTAATGGACGTGCAACGTTTGTGCTAGTGAAGCAACCCACATGGAAAATTGCACACATTCATCTCTCAAAAATTGACTAATAGATTATTTTTTAGAAGAGTTAGAATTATTTGATTTTTTTTGATTTGGGTTGAATGGTTTCTTTGGTGAGTTGGATTTCTTTTGATTTGGGTTGAATGGTTTCTTTGGTGAGTTGGATTTCTTTTGATTTGGGTTGAATGGTTTCTTTGGTGAGTTGGATTTCTTTTGATTAGTTTTCTTTTTAGGTTCTTCACTTACTAATTTTTTATAGAGTTTAAAAGCTTGATCAACATTTTGATTTCCATGTACTATTGCTCTAACTGCTTTAATCATTGATACTGGATGTTCTGATTGCCAGATGTTTCTGCCCATATCAACACCAACGGCACCACCTTTAATGGCATTGTATGTTAGTTGCAATGCATCACGTTCAGGGATTTTTTTCCCACCTGCTACAATAATTGGTACAGGACATGATTGAACAACTTTTTCAAAATTATCACAATAGTAAGTTTTTACAATATGTGCTCCTTGTTCAGCTGCAACCCTACATGCCAATGAAAGGTATCTAGCATCTTTACCAAGTTCTTTTCCAACAGCAGTTACTGCTAAAACGGGTAAACCATATTTTTGAGCCTCCCCAACTAATTTTCCAAGATTAGCAATGGTTTGATATTCATATTTTGAACCAACAAAAATAGACATTGCAAGAGCACTTGCATTTAATCGAATTGCATCTTCAATGGATACAGTAATGTCTTCTTGAGAAAGGTCTTCTCCAATTATGCTTGAACCACCAGATACTCTCAGTACCATAGGAGTATCAGTTGTTGCAGATACACATGCCCTTTGAACTCCTCTTGTAACCATTAAAGAGTCACAATGTTTCAAAAGGGGTGCAATTACCTTTGTTGGATTCTCTAATTTTTCAGTAGGACCAAGAAAGTACCCATGATCTACTGCCAACATCAATGCACGATTATTTTGTGGTTTAATAATACTAGAAATTCTGTTTTTTAATCCCCAATCCATCTCTCTTCGAATTTGAAATAATCGAAATGCCTTTCTTAAGCCTTTCTTATTTAGTAATAATTATTTTCATAGCATCATTACCGGAACGTGCATGATCAAATGCCTTTTGAGAATCATCAATAGAATAAGTATGTGTGATGAGTTGCTTAACATCAATTTTTGAGGATTCAATTAAATCAAGTGCTTCTTTGGTATCCTTATCTGAAGCAGCATAACTTGTTACTAGAGTTATTTCTTTGGAGTAAATTTTACTCATATCCAAATTTAACTGTGCACCTTTTGATGGAACTCCAAACATCATAACATATCCCCCTTTTCTAACCATATCTATTGCGTCTTCTAATGCCTTAAGACTACTAGTAGATACAATTGCCACATCTACACCTCTACCCTCAGTATCATCCAAAATTTTTTGCTTTCGATTTTTATCCATAGAATTTATTGAATTAGTAATATTGAATTTTTTGGCAAAGTTTAATCTAAAATCATTCACGTCAAAGCAGAAAATTTTGGAGGATTTTTTTTCATGTGCAAGCATTACATGCATCATACCAGTAGGCCCTATTCCAAAAATTGCTACAGAGTCGCCTTCATGAAAACGAAATTTTGTCCATGCCCTAACACAACATGCTAAGGGTTCAATCATTGCGGCTTCTTCAAAACTTAACGAATCAGAGATTTTCAAAATTCCACCATGAGACACATTCCATGCAGGTACCACATATTCTTCGGATAAACCACAGGGAGATAGATTTGTTTCATAGTATTTTGAACACATGGTTTCATTTCCATGATTGCATAAATGGCAATCATAGCAAGGAACATGATGATGGGTAAAAACACGATCTCCTTTTTTAAATTCAGAAACACCAGAGCCAACATCCAAAATGATTCCTGATGGCTCATGACCTAAACGCATAGAGGGTTGTCCATATTGTCCAAAAACTTTTTCTAAATCAGAACCACATATTCCACAAGCATTCATCTGAACTAAAACATCACCTTCACCAATTGATGGTTTGTCAGTTTCACTTACCGAAATAACAGAGGGTTCTTTAACAGATGCAGTTTTCATGGTAGATCATTAAAAGATTGAATATAAGTAGATTAAACAATCATACGCCAAGGATCTTTTTCAGCATAACTCTATAATCAACTTCTGTTTTTTCACTTCCAGTTGCAGGCAATGCAAAAACCAGAGTAGATTTTTCTGCTCTTAATGCGGTCAGTTCATCATTAATTGGTTCAGTGATATCATCACTTACCAATACCAAGCCAACATCAGAATCATCAGTAAGTCGCTTAATTTCATCCAGAGCTTTTTCAGGAGTTTCAGAAATAATTCCAGGTACTCCTGCTAATTGGAAACTAGTTACAAATGATTTGCTGCCAACAGTGAAGATTTTCACAGTTAAAATTTTTGTGCATTCTAATTTAACCCTTTTTGGTACTAGTTAGATCAAGAAAGATTGATTTAGTCAAAGAAATCACTGAATTCATGGCAGAAATTGATTCTCAAAAGGATGTGTACCTATTCTTACATGGTCGGATGGATCTTAAAGAAAAAGCAATGAATGCACTATCTACCAAGGGATTTTCAAGTGACAAAATCACTATGGCATTACCAAATAAAGTTGGAAATGTTGGTGATTATATGGCAATGTTATGGATGCCTCCAAGCCCAGATCATATCAAAATTCAACAAATTACCAAAATTGAAGAAGTTGAACCAGAAGGAATGATCGGTTTATGGAAAGGTGTTTCAAAAGATGATATTGATACTGTTCAGTTATAATAATTAACTAAATCCAGCACCGAAATCATTACCTTTTTCTAAAATATCTCCAGAATCAGAATTTTTTAATTTTCTGTAAAGTAATGTCTCATAAACTAGTTTCATTGAAGAGTCATCATCAAGATTGCAATCTTCCTTGATTATGTTTTTGTATTTTTCTAATTTTACATCATCCTGTTCATCAGGCGATACTCCATCATGAACCATTAAATTTGCAATTTTTTCAATTTCAGAATTTTGTTCTTCTTCATTCATAATTATTAATATAATTTCTAGTTATTAACACATTCGAATAAATAGTAATTACAAATCCGAAATTATTCCCGAAAGAAAATCTCTGAATTCAACATCAGAAAAAATAATTTCTTCAATTTTATTTTCTTTTTCTGCCAATCTTGCAGAATCTAGATGGTAGCAAGAATTTTTTCCATTTAACTGACCAAAATAAAATCCAGGACAAGAACAATAACTTCCAATAGGGTCTATCCAATGTTCCTCACCCTTTCCAACTACAGACCAAATTTTTCTCCTACTAGGTTCAAAAATATGTAGTTTAACACGTTTTTCAGAAACTAGTACTTCAACTCTATCAGAGTCTTTATTCATAAGGATTTAATCATCTATGTGCAGTATAACTTTGATGTTACAAACTAGACTCATTCAATCAAAACCAGCATTAATTTTAGAAGGTAAAAAAAAGAATCTCATAGTTACAGATCTTCATTTAGGGTTTGAGAATACTCTAAAATCAAACGAGATCTTCATTGGAAAAAATTCATCAGTAAATGAAACAATTAATGAATTATCAGAAATTATAGACTCAGAGAAACCAGATGCAGTAATTCTATTAGGAGACATAAAATCAAGTATCAAAACAATATCAAGAAATGAATGGGATGAAGTCCCATTATTTTTTAAAGAAATTAGAAAAAAATGTAATGTAATATTAATTCCAGGCAATCATGATGCAAATATTCAGAAACTAGTTCCAGAAAATATTACCATGATAAGTACAATAGGGATGGTTGAAGAAAATGTCTTGCTAACACATGGACATACAATGCCATCAGAGAATTTTTCCCATATTGATAAAATCATAATGGGTCACATACACCCTGTATTTTTTCAAGAAGATTCGATTATGAATGGACAAAGAGTGTGGGTTTCACTTAAGACAGAAAAACAAAAAATATTTCCATCAAGGTCAGGAGAATTAGAGATCATCATTGTTCCATCATTTAATAGATATTTTTATGCTACACACAAAAAATTTTATAAAAAATCAATTTCACCCATCATAGAAAGATTGGGAATTTTATCTGCAAAAATTGTCTCATTGGATGGAGTAATTTTAGGGGATGAATCGATAATCAAACAAGTTTTATGAGTCAATCGTATTTATCGTAGGGTTCAATGGGATCTTTAGTAGTTTTATTATTTTTAAGCCACTCTAAAGTTTTTACAAAAGAATCTGCCAACTCGATAGTTGTAAGAACTGGGATTCCAAGCTCTAAAGATTTTCTTCTAATTTGATATTCATCATCAAGCATTCCAACATATTTTTCCAATGTTGATGTACTTGGGATATTTATGATAAAGTCAATCTTTCGTTCGTATAGAAGATCTGCAATGTTTGGTTTTCTGTCAGGTTCAGAAATTTTATGAACAATTTCGACTTGACCAACTTTTTCTTCAAAAAATTCAGCAGTGTGCTCGGTTGCCAAAATTTTGAATCCCAAATGTTTTAGTTTTGCAATTGACGCTACAAGTTTTTCTTTATTTTGAGCACCACCAACCGTAACTAGCGCTGTCCCTTTATCTGGCAAATTATATCCAACAGATGTCAATCCTTTTGAGAGTGCATCATAGAAACTATTTCCAAAACAGGCAGCTTCTCCAGTTGATTGCATCTCAACACCTAATGCAATATCAGCACCATCAAGCTGCATAAATGAGAATTGAGGAACCTTAATTCCATAATTCTGAATCTTTTGCCATTTGTTTTCAGGAATTTTAGGTAAGGGTTTGTTCAGTATTGCCTTTGCTGCAAGAGAAATTAGATTTGTTTTGACTAGTTTGGATACAAAAGGCATGGAACGTGAGGCCCGGATATTTAATTCAATTACATATACATGATCATCATGAACCAAGAATTGGAGATTAAATGGACCTTTGACATTAAATGTCAAAGCAATCTTTTTGGTGTATTCATTTATGGTTTCAATGATTTTATTGCTTAATCTCCAAGGTGGGATACACATCATGGCATCTCCAGAATGAACGCCCGCACTATCAATATGCTCAACAATTGCACCAATAACAACTTCTTTTCCATTACTAATTCCATCTACATCCACTTCAAGGGAATTTAGCATGAATTTTGAAATTACAACTGGATGATCAGGAGAGACATCAGTAGCTTCTTTCACATATGTTTTTAATTCATCTTGAGACCAAACTACTTTCATTGCTGCACCAGAAAGAACATACGAAGGTCTTACAATTACTGGGAATTCTACTTGCTGTGCAAAGTTTTTTGCTTCATTAAGATTTGTAAATGCTTGCCACAATGGTTGTTGGATGTGAAGTTTATCAAGTTCAGCACTAAATTTTGAACGATTTTCTGCTCGGTCAACATCATGTGCACTTGTTCCCAAAATATTCACACCATGTTGCGCAAGACCAGGAGTAAGATTATTTGCAGTTTGTCCTCCAACACATGTGATAATTCCTTTTGGATGCTCAAATTCTGTGATATCCAAAATCCTTTCTTGAGTTAATTCTTCAAAGTATAATCTAGTACAAATATCATAATCAGTTGAGACTGTTTCAGGATTACAATTTACAACAGAAACACTTTTCTCACCATTTTCTTGTAGTCCCCAAACCATGTTTACAGTTCCCCAATCAAATTCAACACTACTCCCAATTCTATAAGGACCAGCTCCAAGAACGACTATCCCCTTTTCATCTGCAGGTATTGTGATATCATGAGAATGACCCCCATATGTTAGATAGAGATAATTGGTTACCGCAGGCCACTCTGCTGCTAGTGTGTCAATCTGTTTTACAGAGGGCAATACTCCCAATTTCTTTCGTAAATTACGTATATCATCAGTAATGAACCCCTTGGCACGAGCAATTTGTTTGTCTGAAAAGCCCGTTTTTTTGGCTTCCCAAAGGAGGGATGCATCAAGTTCAGAAGTTTTAAGTTTTGATTCAACATTTACAATATTTTTAATTTTTTCAATAAACCAAGGATCAATGGTGGAAAGTTTGTATATTCTAGCTACAGAAATCCCCATCTTTAATGCAATTGCAACATTATACATTATGTGATCATCATGATGAGATAGTTTGTCTTCGATTTCTTCTTCAGTGTATGTTTTTCCATTTGTACGGTTTAGAACAACACCGTCATTTCCAATATCTAACATTCGAATAGCTTTCTGGAAAGATTCCTCAAATGTTCTACCAACGGCCATAACTTCACCAACAGATTTCATAGTGGGTCCAAGTTTTCTATTTACTAATTCGAATTTTTCAAAATCCCAACGAGGGTGTTTACATACAATGTAATCAAGTGAGGGTTCAAAACAAGCAGTAGTATTTTTTGTGATTCTGTTGACTAGTTCAGACAATTTGTAGCCCAGTCCAATTTTTGCAGACATGTAAGCAAGTGGATATCCAGTTGCCTTGCTAGCAAGAGCAGAAGAACGTGAAAGCCTAGGATTAATTTCAATAGCAACATATCTATCAGAACTTGGTTCAAGAGCATATTGGATGTTACATTCTCCAACAATCCCAACATGTTTTGTTGCACGTAATGCTGCAGAACGCAACATATGGTATTCATGATTATCAATTGTTTGGGAAGGTGCAACTACAATATTATCACCAGTGTGTGCTTTCATAGATAGAACATTTTCCATATTACAAACAATTACATTATTTCCATCATAATCCTGCATTACCTCATATTCAATTTGTTTCCAGTGTCCAATGTATTCTTCAATTAGAACTTGACCAACTATACTTGCCTTAAAACCTCTTTCAACAATTTCATGAAGTTCAATTTCATTATATGCAACTCCACCACCACGACCACCCAAAGTGTAGGCGACTCGCACTATTACAGGATATACTAATTCTTCTGCTGCCTTTTTTGCATCATCAAAATTGGTGACAGTCTTACTTTTCAAAACAGGAACGCTACATTCTTTCATGGAATCCTTGAAGAGTTGGCGATCCTCAGTTCTTTGAATGCCTTTAATTTGAGTTCCAAGTACTTTGACACCATATTTTTGGAGAATTCCAGATTCCTCTAAGCTAACCCCGCAGTTAAGAGCGGTTTGTCCACCATATGCCAGCATAATTCCATCTGGCCTTTCTTTTTCGATAATAGATTTCACGTACTCTTGGTTTACAGGAAGAAGATACACTTGATCTGCAAATCTTGTATCAGTCTGAATTGTTGCAATGTTTGGATTGATTAAAACACTGTTCAGACCATCTTCATGTATGGCTTTGAGGCATTGGCTTCCGGAGTAGTCAAATTGACGGTCGTTTTAGCGACTCTCGCCGGCTTCTCCGATTTTTATTGCCCCACTTCCAAGTACAAGAATTTTCTTTAACGACTCATTCTTTGGCAGATGTTCCTTCCTCCATAAGGTGCTGTAGTTCTTCAAAGACGAATTTACAATCATAAGGACCTGGTGCAGCTTCGGGATGAAATTGTACTGCAATACACTTTTGTTTTTTGTGTTTTATTCCTTCTACTGTTTTGTCGTCTGCATTTGTAAACCATAAATTAAATTCAGATTTTTCAAGAGATTCTGGAGTAATCCCATAGCCATGGTTCTGACTAGTCACATAAACTTGATTATTTTCTAAATTGACACAGGGTTTGTTTTGTCCACGATGTCCATACTTTAGTTTGTAAGTATCAGTATTTCCTGCAATGCCGATAATTTGAGCACCCAAACAAATTCCTAATGTTGGAATATTATTTTCAATTAATTTTTTAGCAGTATCAATAGTGTTAGGACATTTTTGTGGATCACCGGGACCACTACTCAGTACAACACCTTTTGGATTATAAGACATTATTTTTTCATATGACGTGTCCCATGGAAGACGTATTACTTTGTAACCAATCTCCCGGATATTTCGGATAATTGCATTTTTGGCACCCGTATCTATAACTACAACAGATTGGTTTTCATCGCCATAGATTTTTTCTTGTTTTGTAGAGACATCATCCATAAATTGCTCAGAATCATAACGAGGTGCAGATACAAGTTGTTTTTTAATTTCTTCTACATCAATTTCTGAATCAGATACAACCAAAGCTGCCATCATTACTCCACCTGTTCTAATCTTTTTTGTCAATTCACGAGTATCAATTCCAGATATTCCAGGAATCTTCTCCCGGTATAACCATTCATCAAGAGTCATAGAAAGATTCCAATGACTTGCAGTCAGAGACAATTCATGGACAACTAGACCCCTAACCTGAATTTTGTCAGATTCAAAGAATTTAGGGATTCCATCTTGGTCTTTAATTGAGGAATCAGGAACACCGTAATTTCCAACTAGTGGGTATGTAAGAGTAAGAATTTGACCCCTATACGAGGGATCTGTTAGTGCTTCAGTATAGCCCACCATTCCAGTATTAAAGACAATTTCTCCAAAAACGGTAGTCGAATACCCAAAGCCTTCCCCATCAAGAACAGATCCATCATCAAAAATTAGCTTTCCAAACTTTTTTGCGTGGTTTGATTTCTTTGTAGTAATTGTGACCCTCGATAAGTCCGCTAGAAAGCGAATTTAAGTTTTATGAGGAAATTACAAGAAATGAAATGATCGCTAAATCAAAGCATACGAATGATTTGCAAAATGTTTGAGTAAAAGTTCTAAAGTGCCTGGAACTCTTCGCTCCACTTGTGATATGCACGAATCATTTCAAGTGAAACACTTGGTTTTCTTCTGGACATAATATCTTTGAAATCAGATGTGGTGAGTTCTCTTGGCTTTACTGGCTCTTCTCCTTCAATGGGTTCATGATAGTCAGGAGCATTGAAAATTTCATGGACCGTTTTAATTTGAGCTGCTTGGCAGACGTCTTTAATATCACTTGCACTATAACCGTCAAACAATTTAGCCAATTCAGAATTATTTACTTTATAGTTTTTACTAAGAGGTGCAGTGTATTGTTCAAATAGATTTTCTCTTGCTTTTTGAGTAGGAAGAGAAACATAAATTCTTTTTTGGAATCGTCTAAGGAAAGGCCAATCAAGACTCCAAGGTTTGTTTGTCGCTCCAATTACATATAACATCAGTTGCTTGCCTTTGCCATTTACACCATCCATCTCAGTTAAGAATTGGTTTTTAGTTCTTACCTCTCCTCCTACTTCACTATTTCTAGAGCCAAGTAAAGAGTCAACTTCATCTACAAATAAAATTACAGGTTTCCCTTCTTTTTCAGCATATTGTCTTGCCATAGAAAATAATTTTGAGACATTTTTTTCTGCTTCACCCAACCATTTACTCATCATTGAAGATGCATCTACATTGATAAAGTAACCATCCATTTCGTTTGCAGTTGCTGCTGCAAGCATTGTTTTACCAGTACCTGGTGGACCGTAAAGCAACATTCCTTTTGGCCAACCTAATGGGAATAAATCTGGTCTCTTTGTAGGGTAAACAATTGATTCACGTAAAGCACTTTTTGCATCATCTAAGCCAATTACTTGGTCCCAAGTAACATCAGGCTTTTCTTTCATTAAAAGATCTTCAAAGTCATTTTCATTTTCTTGTCTCTGAACAGATTTCTTTTGTTCATCTTCAGATGCCTTAGGGTCTACTGCAGGCTCTACTCCATGGGCCTGTTGTAATGCATTAATCCTATTATGATAAGAGTTACATCGTTCTTTGTAAATTTGATTCAGTTTGCTTGTTGGGTATAATTGTAGTAGTTTTACCAAAGAGTCAATGGCATGTTGATAATGTGTAATTGCCATTCCTCGTGCACCTTGGGAATCAAATTTGATAGCCTCTGAAGCATATTTGCTTGCAGTGTTTTCTAATTCTTGGGGGGCTAAACTCATCTCATTTACCTACGCAGTTTGTCTTTGAGAATTTTGTTGGTATTCTACTGTGTTAATCTCTGTCACAAAATTGGTTAAATTAATTCCACTTGTTTCGGCCTCATTATAGTCAGGACCATTCTGATAATTCTTCTTAAAATCAGATTTATCTGAGATGGTTGTATGTACGTCTTTTACCTTGTTAATAGAATCCTCTGCTGATAAAATTAATTCAGATATTTCATCATCAAGATCTTCAATTGATGAAGCAGTTTCAGAAACTATAGAGGCAAATTGTCTCAGGGTAGAACATATCTCTTTTTTGTCAGCGTATTTGCACAACATAAAATCCGCAATTTTAACAATTTTATCTAAATCCTGAAGTTCCTCCAAACTTAGTTTATCAATTTTGATATCTTCAGAAGATTTTACTTCAGATAGTTTTTTATCAATTTTTTTGGAAATGTTTTTAATTCGCTGAATATCTTTTGTTAAATCTCGTTTTGAGGGCAGAGTTATCAAGTATTACACAATTTAGAAAAATCAACATTAGGATACTGCTTACTTATTTTAGAGTCCACCATCAATTTTACTTTATCAAGAAATATCGACGATTCACGATTTGATTGGCTAAAATCAAATCTTGCTTTAGTAAGAGATGCTGAATCTAAAACAATACTTCCCAAATGAACAGATAATTCAGATAGTTTTTGACTACATATAGGAATAATATTAAAAAACTTAGCACTTATTGTTCTAATCATTGGGACTAATGAGGGAAGTACCTCAGGAATGTTGTAAACACCAGAAATGGAAGTAATTCTATTCCTGATTGTTACAAGAACTTCCAAAGAAAAAGTCAGATTTCGCTCAAGTTCTATTGCAGTGTGATGATTTTTGTCAGTGTCATCAAAAAATAATTCAAAATCACAGTTAGATTTTTTTAAATCATATAGTTTTTCTGAAAAAATATCCATAATTTCTGATAAAAGATTAGACGAATACTCCAATCTTGGAGCAAGGGTTACTGAATGAGAGATATTTTCAAGAACTGTTTCATTGTATTTTACCAACATACCATTATTTTCCCTTAGATTTTGTATTTGAGGACGATGTCACAATAATTTTAGTAACTACAGTTACACCTGGCTACGGGTACAATTTTGATTTTTTTTGAGTATTTGTATAAAGGAATTTAGCTCTCAATTTTACCTAATAACAATTGGAGGGAAGTTATGGTAAATGAACATGTGTTAACAGTAAGTTTAGAAGAATTTGGATTAAGTAAATACGAAGCACAGGCATATGTGGCCCTTATTTCAAAAGGTACAATTTCAGCTAGTGAATTGGCATATTATTCAGAGATTCCCAGGACAAAAATTTATCCAACATTATTGAAATTAGAAAATAAAAAACTAGCAATAATTTCAAAGAGTAAACCAATAATGTGTACGGCAATTGCTCCTGAAGATGCTTTTGATGGAATAATTCATGAGCAAATCAACAAAGTAAATGCAATGAATTCATTGGTATCAAACTTGAAAAAAGCAAGTGAAGAAAGTAGAAAAACTAGAGGATCAGAAGAAAAAAGATATTTTCATGTCAGTGCCAACAATGTTTTGTCACAACTTCAAACAATGATTGAAGGGTCTAAATCATCAATCAGAATCATGACAGACCAATGGGGTTTTGGATTGCTAGCTGAGTGTAAAGAACAATTAGTTTCAGTTACACGTAGGAATCTAGATATTAAAATTTTGGTGTCACCATCTCAAATTTGTTCAGAAGCATACAGAAAAATTCCCGATGGAGTTGAAATTAGGTCATCAGAAATAACACAAAATTGTTTTATGTTTGATGAAACAGAATTACTTTTAGTAAATAATGACAATGGTAAAGGAGCAATTTTTTCATCTACAGAAATTCTAGCTTCAAATCAGGAAAAAATATTTGCGAGTATTTGGAAAAATTCTATAAAAACAAAAGCAATGGCAGATATGTCAAAAGGGGAAGCCCAAGAAATTTATAAAATAATTAAAACAGTAAATGAAATTGGATTAACCTATATTCTAAATTCCACAATGGTGTCAAAAAAACCAGAATCAGACATATTCAAATTATTAGAAAAAAATGGGATTTCATTCAAATCAAAATCATTAGATGACATAATTGAGATTATGGATGCAATAGTCCAAATAACATGTTCAGGACATGTGAATTTTGAAGCAAATACAAAAAATATTACTGTCGAATCAAAATTGAACAGCGGACATTCATTACCGTGGGTATCAATTTTAGATGGATGCCTTCAAAAGCTAGGATACAAAACTAGAACAATATACCAAAATAATTCAAACAAAGGCGAAAAGGTACATATCAAAATTATCAAAAACTAATTTTTAAATTATTGATTTTTCTTATTAGCAATATCAAATTAGTAGTCAGTCACACTAAAAAAAGTGTAATTTTCAAACAAACAATATTTAATGTATTGTGATGTTCATAACATTTTATGGGATTAAACGTACTGGTTGTAGACGATTCACCATTCATGAGACAAAGTATCAAAGAAGTATTTCGGTACATGAAGATAGATTCGGTAATTGAGGCAAAAAATGGAATGGACGCAGTTAGAGCAGTTAGGAAGCATAAACCTGCACTAGTAACAATTGATTATGAGATGCCAGGATTAAATGGAATAGAAACAGCTTCAAAAATTAGAGAAATTGATAAAAATGTAAAGATGTTAATTGTCACATCTATCAAATCAAATATGATTGCAGTCAAGAGTGGAAAAATTCCACAGTTGGGATACATTACAAAGCCAATTGATCCAATCATGGTAAAAAATGAATTAGCCAAACTGTAAAAGTTTTAAAAGTTCAAAACATAGGTAAAAATAAATTCTGATAAAAGATTGTAATTGCACTATGATTGAAGAAAAATTAGAATTGCTGAGGATTAAACTCCCAACACCTCCAACACCTGCTGGATCATATGTTCCAGTAATCAGAACTGGGAATTTATTATTCATTTCAGGACAAATTCCAATGACAGATGGCAAGGTTGTATTTACAGGAAAAGTTTCAGATGACAACTTAGAGACGGCACAAAAATCAGCTAAAATGTGTGCAATTAACATCATAGCTCAAATAAAAAGAGAGTTAGGAAATTTGGATAAAGTATCAAAAATAGTCAGATTATCAGGCTTTGTAAATTCTATTCCAGAATTTTCACAGCAACCTAAAGTAATCAATCATGCATCAGATTTGTTTTTTGAGATATTTGGTGAAAAAGGAAAACATTCTAGAATCGCAGTAGGAGTATCTAGTTTACCATTAAATTCAATGACTGAAATTGACGCAATAGTTGAATTTACAGATTAGTTAATTTGGAAATTTTCTTAAATAGATTTTTTGAGTAAACTCAATAATGGTTCAGATGTGTAGAGGGGTGTGTGAGATTAAAATCAACTTCATTTTCTAACAATCTACGATATAAAATTGGTCATAAATAGGCAAATTAAAAAAATTTTAAGAAAAAGAAAAAACGTCGAAAAATAAATTCAAGAATAATAACATTGCTACACACTTTAAGAAATAATTCATATGGGTTAAAAATTTAGTAGTAAAATGCTAAAAATTTCATTGTTTGTAGTATTGACAATATCATTGGCATCAACTTTAGCTTTTGCAGAGCCAACGATACAAGTCCAAACATCAATGGATGAAATTAAAGCGCTTGAATCAATTTGGATTACAGGTAAAATTACTGATGTCTCTCAATACAAACCAGTAAAATTAAGAATTATTGGACCAGATGGTGCAATAGTCTTTGCACCACAAATCACATTTAATGACAATTGGGAGTTTAGAAAATTACTAAATCCACCAGTGCCAAGCTTTGATGCTGGAAAATACATTGTAACTGCAAGTCATGAGGATACTAACATGGTTGCTCAAACTGAATTCACAGTAATTGCCCAAGAGATTCCAAAAAACCCAGTTCCAGAATCAAGTGAACCAGTAAAAATAGAAGAGAGAGAATTAAAAATTTCAACAGGAATATCTATGTTTGCTGAGGCAGAAAATGGTTCAGATATTATCAAAATTAATGGAAATACAACCTATAGAGGGGCAGACATCACAATAGTTGTCAAATCACCAGTAGGGAACTTAATTACAATTGACCAAGTTACACCTGGAATTAATGGAGACTTTGAAGTTGAAATCAAAGTAGGAGGTTCTATGTGGAAAGAAGATGGAGATTATTCCATTACAGCAAACCAAGGAGCATCATCAGAATATAAAAAATTAGTAACAGTTGAAATCAAAGACGGAGTAGTAGTTCCAGAATTCGGAGTTTTGGTATCATTGGTTTTAGCAATATCAATAATTTCAATCATTGCTATATCTGCAAAATCAAAACTCATTATTCCATCAAAATATTAATTCTAAAAATCTAAAACAACATCTTTCATGAACATATTAAATAATAAACATAAAATAATCACTAACTTTTTTGAAGATTCAGATAAAAATTCAATATTTATGAATAAACTAAAAATGAACTATTTGATTTTTTTATTCAATTCTGTGAGGAATTTTTTTATTTTGGGTTTTGGAATTACAGCACCGCATGCTTTATCATGGCCTCCACCAGACCCTCCAAGACTAGTTGCAAGATTATTGACAATTTTACCCAAATGTACTTTACAATCTTTAGAACCACGAACAGATACTGCGTAAATTCCATGATCTATACGTTCTTTGTATGCAACACCTACATCTTTTCCAGACAAACCCATAACAAAATTAACAGCGCCGCTAGCACCTGCATCAAGTATTTCCATATGACCTAGATTTTTCATGGTCTTCATTCCTTGTTTTACTTTGGTAATCATTTGGGATAGTTTTTCAACTTGAATTTGTGCAAATTCAAATGTGTTAGGGATAGCATGAGGAAATTTAGAGTCTGCCAATTCTTCTACCAAGTACAAAAGATAATCAGGTTCTTTTTGATGTCCTACTATATTGTATGTCAGAACAGTTGCACTAATCAACGCAAATTGTCTGTCATAGATTTGCAATAATTTGGAACCAATTGGTCTAGATTCCATGTAATCAGTAATCGCAGCACAAGCTGCAACAAATGATGCATGATCATTTAATTTTGATTTGAAAGCAGTGTAAGCTAAAACTGCAGTGCATTCATTAGTATCATGAATTACTTTAACTTTGATTTTATCTAGTGCTTTGACAACATTAGGATCAATGTCATGATGATCTATGTAAGTAACAGAGACTTTATTTTTTCTCAATGTCGTCATAATATCAATAAATTCATCTTGAGTTTTCTTACTTAGACCCAAATCACAGATAAATAATGATTTCAATTTTTCATCTAAGACCACTTGGTTTAATGCTTCCATTTGTCCGGGATAGTCAACCAGTATTGCATCTCCACCAAACGCTTGTCGAATTATTGCAGCAGAACTAATTCCATCACAGTCTTCTTTATGAGAAATACAAATTACTTTATTTCGTTTTGGTTTTGCAGATTTTTTTACTTTAGTTTTGGTAGATTTTTTTGCAGTAGGTTTTTTAGCAATTTTTTTTGCCACTGTTTTTTTAACTATCTTTTTTACTGCTTTTTTGGTTGTAGGTTTTTTAGTTTTAGGTACTGCCAATTCAAATTAAAAAACCACTAGCCCTCATTTAAATTAAGAATGAAATTTAAGATTCGCTAAAAGGTTTTTTGATACTTTGATGGATTAATGAACTAGAGTCTAAATATACATCATAAAATGACAAACCTTCCATCTGAGTTTGGTGGTCAATTTCTTGAATCTTTTCAAGTTCACTAGATGATGCATTTAGTACTAAATCATCTAATTTTTCAAGACGTTTACGCTCTATCGGACTCATTAATTTTTGATTAAAAATAATCATTTATGACCAAAAGTTGGCATTTTAGACTAATTACTAAACATCATAGACATGATTTTGGCGAAAATATAATAGAAGATTTCTGATAGGCTCAATATGGAAACTAAAAACATTGGATTACGAGGAATTGAAGTTGCAGATACCAGAATATCTAATATTGACGGAGAAAAAGGCAAGCTGATTTATCGTGGATTTGATATTTTAGATCTTACAGAAAATTCTACATTTGAGGAAACAGCATATTTACTACTTTATGATAATTTACCAACCAAGACTCAACTCGAAGAATTTAATGCAAAATTAGTAGAGGCAAGATACATCCCAAAGCAAATGCAGAAAAACATGGGAAACTGGAGGAAAGACGCAGATCCTATGGATATGTTGCAAGCATTTGTGGCAGCACTTGCAGGATATTATGATGAGGAGTTTGCAAATAAAGAAGCAAGTTATGAAAAGGCAATAAATCTGATTGCTAAAGTACCTACAATTGTTGCCAGTTGGCACAGAATTAGAAATGGGTTAGATCCGGTAGAACCAGATTCATCGCTTGGTCATGCTGCAAATTTTTTGTACATGATGTTTGGGGAAAAGCCAGACTCTGAAGTTGAAAAAATATTTGACGTGTGTCTAATTCTTCATGCAGACCATACTTTCAATGCATCAACATTTACTGCCAGGCAAGTTGCATCTACTAGAGCACATATGTATTCAGCATCTAGTGCTGCAATTGGAGCTTTAAGTGGGGAGTTACATGGAGGAGCCAATACCGAAGTCATGAAGATGTTGTTAGAAATTGGGGAGATAGGAAAAGTAGAAGAATGGATTAAAGATAAGATGAAAAACAACGAAAGAATAATGGGGATGGGTCATGCAGTATACAAGACATATGACCCAAGAGCACAAGTACTAAAAGAACTATCAAGAAAACTTGCAGCAAAAACTAAAGACCCATGGTTTGACATTACAGAAAAAGTAGAAACTGTAACTATTTCTGAAATGAAGTCTCAAAAAGATAGAGACATCTATCCGAATGTAGACTTGTATAGTGCATCATTATATTATATGTTGAAAATTCCAATGGATCTCAATACTCCAATCTTTGCAATTTCAAGAGTTGTGGGTTGGGCAGCTCATATTATTGAAGAAAAGTTTGCAGAGGCAGCTCCAAAACCTGCATTGTACAGACCAAAGGCCACATACGTTGGGAAATATTGCGGTCCTGAGGGCTGTGAATACAAAACATTAGATTTGAGAAAATAATTTTTAATTTCTTGTGCTAAGCCACTCTTTTGCTTTAGAGTTTACATCATGCTTGTATAATACTTCAAAGACCATATCATAAAATGTAATGCCTTTTTTTTGTGCCTGATCATCTAGCCATTTAATTCCATCAGCTAATTCAGGATCATATTCTGAGAATTCTACTAACTCGTCAACCATTTTTGAGAAGAAGGCGTGAGATTCAAGCATATGTACACCTTTGAATCTTTGATCATAAGTGGGGGATTCAAAATATATAGACAAAAGAGTCACTTTATTTTTAAATACATTCTACAATTTTTATAAAATAATTTTTATTCCCAAGAAGAGTTAATTTTTGACAAAATACAAAAAACAAATTAAATTTAGATCATTTTGGAAAAATAATAGTAAATGTAGTGGGATTATTTTTGAAATTAATCACTCCACCGTGTTGCTCTACAATATTTTTAACACTGGACAGTCCCAATCCAGTTCCATCCATTTTAGAGGAAATTAAAGGATCAAATATTTTATCGCTTAGTTCTTCAGAGATTCCTTTTCCTGAGTCTTGAATAGTGATCTTAATTGAATCAGGTGACTCGGTAATTTCAATTATTATCTGTCCAATTTCTTTTTCAATTGCCTGAACTGCATTTAATAAAATGTTACCTATAACCACCTCCATTTTAATTGGATCACAATTGAATAGGATGTCATTTTTTGGAGTTAGAATTGTAATGTTTGAGTTTTTTCTAAGTAAAGATACAGATTTCTGAATTAATTCTCTTAGGGATACCTCTTTTTTATTCAGAGGATATTTTTGAACAAAATTTAAAACTTTTTCAACTTGATTATTCATTCTATAAACAGACTCCTCCATCAATTCTAATTTTTGAATTATTGCGTCATCTATCACATCTCCTTTTTTATGCTTCATAACTCCTACAGAGCCTTTAATCACAGTTAACGGAGTACGCAATTCATGAGCTAGTTTACCAGACAATTTTCCAATTGCAGCAAATCTTTCAGAATCGATTAATTTTTTTGTTTTTTCATCAAGATCTTTTTCTAATTGGTTTTTTTTCTTTATTAGTTCTAACTCTGCAGATGCTATTTTTGATAAATTTTTGTGTAGTTTTTGATTAAGTTCTTTTGAAATTTTTTTTTCTGTTGACAATTGATTGTAAATGTTATCTAGTCTTTTTTTATCATATTGTTCCATTGCAGATATAGATTCGTCAAATATTTTTCTGGCTTCAGTGTTAAGAAGTTCTTCCTCAAAATTTGTTTTTATTTCATTCTTATCTATAGATGGGTTTAATGAATTAGTTTGTATTTCATTATTTGATTTTATGTCTTCGGCAGAGAATGGTTCATTCTTTTTCTTTTTTTCAAAGAAAACGGTTCTGTTGGGAGCATTTAGTTCATCTAGATTATTTTGATTAAAATTCTTCCTAACAATATATTTACGCATAGGTTATTTTGAAACATTATTCCTTTATGCATATGATTGTTAATTCTAAACAGACAAATTTGATATTCATGAATTCAACTTATCCAGATTATTTGTCTTCTTTTTACACCAACATTCTGCAGAGCATTGGTATAAGTCAATATCTTCAGCCATAGTTCATCTAGAAGAATGTCAAAAACTATCAGATAACAACCGATGTTTAATCAAATAGAACACACATCAAAATACATACGGAATAAATCATTTGTAATATGACTGTCACCAACACACATCTCGTGGTTGGTCTTAAGTTTAGAAAAGAATTGGACTCATGTCAAAGTCATTGAGAGGAATTGATTACGAGTCTAATTCTTTAGATAATTTTATACAAACATTTCATGAAAAAGTCTTTGACAATTTTAATTTTGAAAAATTTCTCAAATGACAAAATCAGATTTTGAATCCTAGGAATTTAGATTTGACAATAATTTGGACTGTAGAATCCCATAATTAAAAAATCATTATCATGCATACTATTTTAAAAAGTCAAACAGAAGATATTACACCATTTCAAAATCTGGTAAATAAACATTATTTGAAAGAAATCAGCTCGTTTATTATGAAAAAACTAGTTGATAATAATCAGATTTTGATTTAACTAGTATGAACAGTTTACCCATAATTGCACTAGTAGGAATCGCAATTCTAATGGTATCAACTGTTGGATTCGGAGCAAGTATTAACAGTTCAGATATTAATTTCAATTTAATCGGAGCAAGTGATAACAATGCGGTTACCGTAGCACCAGCCAATATTACAGCATTGGTATGGACTGAAGAAGTATCAAATGGCGGAACAATTGAAACTGACCTAATTACATTTGCAGTGGGAAATGAAGATGGTACAGAAGCACATGATTTCCAAATTTGTGCAGTAATTGAAGGCCCAGCAGATACATTTACTCCTGCAGCCGGTTCAGCCCCATCATGTACAACTACAGGTATTATTGCAGCACATGGAAATGGTACGAGTAATACAATATCATTTTCACCAGCAGTTAATGTAACTGACATAGTTGACATTAGTTTCACAATTGAACAGCTTGACCAGCAGAACAATTGATAGTTCTTTTTTTATTTTTTAATTTTCAGGAGAAAGACTTTGAATCATAAAAAACTCAAAGTAATTCTTTTGCTTTTATTATTACCTTTAGTGATATATTTTTGGCCAGTTCAACTTTATGGAGACACAACCTATATCTTGCTAGTAGGAAACAGCATGTATCCAGTCATTGAAAGTGGTACATTTGTAGTGTTAAAGCAAGAACAGGAGTATTTTCTAGGAGATATTATTGGGTTTGTTAATGAGGACGACAAAAATGTGGTACACAGAATTGTAGAGCAAACAGATCAAGGATTCATCACAAAAGGCGACAATAATAGAAGAAATGATCCAGGCGTGATTCCAGTCAACGAAGTAATAGGAAGAACAGTTTTTGTAATTCCATATGTGGGTTTTACTACACTATTTTTACAGACTCCAATAGGAATTTCAATTTTTGGGATATGGGCACTGGCAATGTTTTCTAAAAAGAAAAACAAAACAAACAAGAAAAGACAAACTGAGAACTTTGTAATTTATAAAACTGGAATTATTTCAGCATTAATAAATTATGTATTAACTCAAGTAGTGTTAGGATTCGATATCAGATTAGCTAAAACAATGAACATACCATTTTCAAATTATCTTGAGCCATCAATTGCAAATTCTATTTCTTTTGGTTTGCTAGTTATGGCATTTATAATGCTCTATTTATTTTCAAGAAAAATTCAAAATAACAAAAGCGATGATATAAAACCGTTAAAGTTAATTTTTGCTTTAGGAGGAATTATGTTACTAGTACTTCAAGTAATAAGTGCAATAAACACCATTCCAATTTTAATGAATATTATAAATGAAAATCAATTGATTCCACTCAGTTTTTAACCAAAGTCAAGGCCCGTTTTCAAATGTAGGATTACCAATTACTTCCATAATGGAAGTTATTATGCAGATTATTTTCCATGCCCAATAATACTCATTATCTCATAATAAATTGAGAACAAAGATGACCAATTATTTCATAGATAAAAATCTCTTCCAGAGTATAAGACATAAAAAACTAAGAAATTTAGATTTTCAAAAATATATTATGTATGGCGTTCTTGCCATCATTCTAATCATTGCTACAATATCAATGGCTATAGCAGATGAATCAATTCTGACTCAATCATTTTCAAATTCAGAATTGGAGGAAAAATCATTACTAACTCCACGTGGACATATTGAAGATTTTTCATGGATAAAAAGAGTTTCATCAGATGGTGTTATTGAAATTAGCGGTATTGGTTTTTCGGTTGTAAATGATGGCAATATAGCACAATCTTTTGAAATTTGTACTATCGTCCAAGGACCATTAGAAAAATTCACACCATCATTAGATAGTCCTCTTGCATGCGCAAGTACTGAAATAATAGATACCAATAAAAAATCAGTCAATCATTTTATTGATTTTGATACAGGTGTAAAAGTTAGTGAACTTGTAGACATATCCATAGCAATTCAAGAATTAGGATAAATATTTGAATAGAAGAATTTTTCTGACTTATAGAATTTATTTTTTAAGTTTAAAGAAAAATTATATTCTAAGTAATTTCTTGTATGGAGATTTCAGCAAAATCCACACTGGTTTTACTTAGAGGGTTTGTAAAAGTAATAACAGCTGAACCTGTACCACTTGAAGATATAGTAGTTGTAGTGCAATCAGAACTAGTACCCACAGTGTCACTAATTGAAGCTCCAGCTTTTGTAATTACACAGATTTGATAGGAATGGGAAACACTATCAGTATTTCTCACAGTGATTGTTGAAGAGTCAATATCTGAACCGCTTGTAGAATGCACTATATTTGTAATATCTGCAGTAGACAATCCAATTGAGACATTATCATCACTGCCAATTTTGTTAAATGTACTTGAGGTATCCAAGTTTGCACCCAAACCAATTGCCGATATAGCAATAATCAAAACGCCTACAAAGAAAATTATTTTTAGACTCAATCAAATTACCTCAAGATGTTGTAATATTTGCAGTTTGTAAAATACTTCTTTCAGCATCAGTCACACTGTCACTAAGGTTAATCACTACAGTTTTAGTTGGACTCCCGGTTACAGTAGAGCCAGTTCCAATTTCCACTCCATCTTTATCTTTTAATGAAATAGTTACAGTGGTACTACCTGAAATATCTGAATTGAATGTAAGGGTTACAGAAGTAATATTATCTGAGGTTCCCAAATTCAATCCAAGAAGGGTACTCCCAGATGAATCAAAAATTTGCAATGCATTCATTTTATTTACATCAGATGATGTGTCAAGGGGATTAGCAAGGCCAGTAGTACTCAACATTACAACTCCAAATGCTGAGAATATTATCATGCCGAATAATATTGATCCCATTACTTATCACCAGAATATAATGAAGTTTCTTCATCATCAATTGGTTGTTTTAAATACAATTCACCCTCTAAAACACTGGACCATTCTCTGAACTTTTCATATGAATTATGATAGTCAGCCGAATAGGAATAATCTAAAACTTTTTTTGTCAAATCAGTATTCTTATTAGCTTTTCCAATTTCTCGTGTTTGGTGCTCCAATTTTTTCTTTTCAAGTTGAATTTCAGATTCTATTCTTTCTATTTGAACAGAAGAGATTTTTCGCTCAACTTCCAAACCTGAAATTCTTTTTTCAAGCATCTCAGTTTGTTCATCCAGGTTTTTCTTTTCCAACATGATTACAGATTCTTTTCGCTCAAGTTCAACTGCTGAAATCTTTCTTGCAAGCTCAATTTCAGCAACAATATTTTCCAAATCTTTTGATTTTCGAGAATTATTCTTGTTTAGTTTAGAATTATTTTCTATGTGAATTTCAGAAGGTAAGACATCTTTTTCAATTTCAATTGCAGCAATACTCTTTTCAAGTTCTGCCTTTCTATGAGAAAGATGCTCTTTTTCAAGATCAATTAATGCCTCCTTCCTTTCTAATTCATCATTAATTTTCTTCTTTTCAAATTCAATTGAGGATATCTTTCGCTCAAGGGTGAAATTAGCAATTCGTTTTTCTAAATCCCAAATTTTTTGACCAAGGCGCTTCTCTTCAGTCTCAATAATCGATTCCTTTCGCTCAAGTTCAGATGAAAGTTTTTTCTTTTCCAGATCAATTTTTCCTAATTTGCTTTCAAGTTCAATTCTTTGTGAATCAAGATTTTTCTTTTGTAAGCTTACTTCAGCAAGACTGCTTTCAAGATGTTTATTTTTATTCTCTAAATCTTGTTTTGTATACTGCAATTCATTTTCTTTTCTTTGAATTTCTAGTAATTTACTTTTATTTTCTAATTCAAATGAGGCGGTCTTGCTTTCAAGTTTTGAGGCCATCTCTTTCTTTGCATGATCAACTTCTTCGAGACTTTTATTTAGATGGTTAGTTTTTTCATGTAATTGTTTTTTTTGCAAGTTAACTTCTTCGAGATGTGTATTTAATTGATTTATTTTTTCAGACAAACTCTTTTTTTGAAGATTAACTTCAGCTACCTCGTTTTCAAGTTTAATTATAGCTTTTCTTTTTTCTAGTTCAATATCCCCAATACTTTTTTCTAGTTCAACAGCACATTTCTTTTTCTCATACTCAATTTGATTCAAAGAATCTTCCAAATGTCTTTTTTCTAGTAAGACATTTTTCTTTTCATTTTCAACTTCTGAAATAGATTTTTCTAGTTTTTGGGTTTTTTCTGATAGATTTTTCTTTTGGAGAGTGATTGTTGCAAGATCTTGCTCCAGTTGCAAAGTTTTTTGTTTTAAATTATTTTTAATTGATTCAATCTCAGATTCTTTTCTTTCTAAATCAGTTGAAACCTTTTTCTTTTCAAGCTCTACTTCATGAATTCTTTTTTCTAGATCTTTTATTTTTTGTGATGCAGAAACTTTTTGAAATTCAATGGCAGCAAAATTCTTCTTAATTTCATCAGCATGGATTTGTTTTTGATTATTGATGTCTGAAAGACTTTTTTCCAATTCAATAGTTTTTTGGGCCAATGTTTTTCGCCCCATTTCCACTTCAGCAATATTTTTTTCCAATTGCTCCTTTTCAAATAATACTGCCCTCTTTTGAAGTTCTACATCTGATAGATTCTTGTCTAGCTGCTCAGTTTTTTGTGAAATCCTTTGTTTAGTTAGTTCTATTGCAGATAGATTTGTCTGAAGTTCAATTTCAGCCTTCTTTTTCTCTGACTCTGCTTTAGCAAGTTTGCTTTCTAATTCATTAATTCTTTTTAGTCGGGCTTTTCTCTCAAAATCAAAAAATTGCTCTTTATTCTCAAAATCTGTTGAGATTTTCTTCTTTTGTAGCACGATGTCAGTAATGCTGTCTTCCAAATTCTCTTTTTTTTGCGTTAAACTTAGTTTTTGGAGGTTGACCTCAGAAAGTCTTTTTTCAAGTTCCTCTGTTTTTTGCGATAATTTCTTTTTTTGAATGTCAACTTCAGCAGATTTCTTTTTAAGATCAATCTCTAATTCTTTTCTTTCTAGTTCTATCGAATACGTTTTCTGTTCTAGCTTATCTATAATACTGTTTTTTTGTTTTTCAACATCTTGTAGTTTTATCTCCAATTGGATTTTATCTTCTGCAATGTTTTTCTTTTCACGTTCTGCATCTGCAAGTGTTTGTTCAAGTTTTTCAGTTTTTTCCGATAAATTTTTCTTTTGGAGATTTACTTCAGCAATATCATTTTCAAGTTTCATCATGGTTTTGGTTTTTTCAAATTTTGTTTCAGTTAGGGTTTTTTCTAATTGTTCTTTCTCTCTAAGAATATTTTGTTTTTCTTCTTTTACCTCTGATAGATTTTTTTCAAGTACCTTTGTTTTTTCTTCTAATTTCTTTTTTTCAAGTTCTATTTGGGATTCTTTTTGTTCAAGTTCTATTTCAGATAATCTGTGATCTAATTGTTGAGATTTCTTTTGAATGTTTTTCTTTTCTTCTTCTATATTTTCTCGTAATTCTTGAGTTTTTTCAAGCATTATTTTTTTTTCTGATTCTGCATTTTCTAAAACTATCTCATAATCTTTATTTTCAATAGAAAAGACATCTTTTCCAATATTTAATTTACCTCCAAAGATTTTATTTAATACAGATTTTTTTTGTCTTTTTTCTTTTATTGATTCAACTAATTCTTCTGTTGAATGTTTTCTTTTATTCTCTCCTTGTTTAATTTTGTAAAATATGAATAACCCACCAATTGCAACACTAGTAATTATTCCAATGTTCAAATATGCAATGCTATAATCCACTACCCATTGAGCAGTTACAGTTTTAGGACCATTCATCAATATATTTCCGCTTAATGTTTTTCCTTCAACATCCCCACTCCATCCATCAAAACTTGTTTGCTGCCACATGCCTGCAGGGTCTCTTGGGATACTTGTACTAAATTTAGCAATAGCACCCTCATCATACCAATTTGCACCACTTCCTGCTCCATACTCAGAATTTACTGTTAACAGATACTGTTTTTTCCATATACCTTCTATCGATTTAGGTTCAGTCATGATGACTTGAACATTTTTACCATCAGAATTTACATCCCCGCCCCATCCCTCAAATACTAATCGCTCTCCAGGGATTCCAGAATCTTGTGTTGTTGCATCTATAGACACAACTACCACTTCATCTTTATCATAAAACCCACTTCCTTCTACATCTCCATATTTGCTTTTTGCATCAAGGTAGAATTGATCCTTCCAATCTATCGATATGGAGTAGGGATTTTCCATTTTTACACTAGTGATTGGTTTTGTAGGATCTGTAATTTCAGCAAAATTGGATCCACTGCTAACCCATTCATTAATTGTTCGTTTTACTTTTCCATTTGATGCAGAATCCACCACACTCATCACTAACGGAGCTGTAGAATTTACATTATGCCAGCTGGTGTTAATTACTTTATTATTTTGTGTAGAATCTAAAATTTCTAATCTATACTGTGTGTCCCAAGTTGTTGTAATTATTTTATCATCATCAAGTTTGATAAAATTTGTTTTCAAGTTTGGAGTAAATCCATCACTCCATTCTGAAAATGCATAACGTATTCCAGGATCAGATTGATCATAAACATGTTGTTCTTTAATACTAAAATCTACAATTTTATCAGCGGTGTAACTACCACTTCCTATTGTTTGTCCATATGGAGAAATTATTTTCAAATCATATGTTGTTCCATCAGATGAATCTTCTATAAAGTCAACACTATCTTGTTGTTTTGCAGGATGTAGTGCATATGTTGCAATTGCAGTAATATCTTGATCAAGTAAAACACGGATTGGATTTCCATCAACCCATTCACCATTAACAGTCCATCTTACAAATTCATATGCACCCCATTTTTCTTTTGCAGGTTCAATTACAACCCATGTTCCTTCTTTATGTATCGCAGAATCATCAATGTGTAACCCAGGAGGGGAAGATTTGATTGTTAATTGATACAGATCCTTGTGTAATACTTCATCTCCAATTTTATGATCTCCGGATACAAGATCAATTGACGAAACATACATAATTGTAAATATCATCATAGAAATACAGATTAATTTGATATTTGATTTCATTTATTCCACAATAATTTTAGTTCTAAGTGAGTAATGCGTAATGGTATGATCAAGATGATCAAACTAAATTCATGACAGCTTATTTTGAACAAAGTATCAAATGTTTATTTTAATCAAAAAGGGCAAAAAACATAGTAATCACGCATGAATTTCTTTAAACATGGAGTTATTCATGCCTAAATATCAAAAAATTTTATATCTGAGTAAAAAATACATTATTCTATTTTAATTTATGATAAAACTAAATCGTCATTTTAATTAGCAGAAATAGATTTAGTAAAATTTGTTCCAGGCATTTTCCCTTTTGCCAAAACATCAGTAATCACTTTCATCAAATTAATTCTATTCATTGGTTTTGGAACATAGCTGTCCGCACCCATTTTAATTAGATCATTAATTGATTCTTGATTACTGTTGTATGCAGAAGTTACAATAATTTTTGTTATTTTATCAGTTTTTCGAATTAGCTCTAAAACTTTATCACCTTCCAATTTAGGCATTTTTAAATCTAGCAAGATCATGTCTGGTTTTTGTAATTGATATTGTCTTAGCCCTTCTATTCCATCTTTGGCCTCAAGAATTTGAATGAATTTTATAGAAGATTTGATGGCATCTCTACAAAATAACCTAAATGCGTCAGAATCATCTACTAACAACACTACAGGGAATTTCCTTGCCATGTAAATCAGTAAGAATTTTAGAAGATATTGATTAGTGTGATTTTTTCATACAGACAAACCCTAGTCAGAAAATTTCTGTGGAGTCATTAGGGTTTTGGTGTTTTGCATGATATTTGTTGCAACAATTTGGGCATGAATTTTACAAAGGTAACCATCTAATGAGCATGAAGTACATTTGATAACTTGTTTTGCCAAATTATCAATGAATGGTTCAAGAGAAGATTGCAAAATTATTGTGCCACCATTTTAGAGTTATTGATTTTTGGCATATGTACTGAAAATGTAGAGGGCTTGTTTTTGTATGTTAGTTTGCCGCCATGTTGCTCTACGATCATTTTGCATATTGCCAATCCCAGTCCAGTTCCATGTTGTTTTGTTGTAAACATTGGCTCAAAAATTTTGGCCTGTAAACTAGGGATTATACCAGAACCAGAATCTTCAAAACATATTTCAACATCATCTTCATTTTCCATAATTTTTACAGTCACATGTCCTTTACCACGAATCGCTTCAACAGCATTGGTCAAGAGATTAACAAATACTGCTTCTAATTTTCTAGAGTCACATAGTGTAGCCTTGTCATCACCTTTAATTTCTAATTTTACAGATGATGGTACAGTTATGCCTTCAAGACTAGATTGAATAATTGTTTTTAGTGAAGTCTCTTTCATATCAAGTTCAGACATTCTTACAAATTCCAAAACATCTTCAATGATATGAGTCATGTTAGAAATTGCAGATTCTATTCTTTGTTGGTGTTTTACTTTGTCTAATACTGGCATATTTGGTGAATTACATAAAATGTCATGTGACATTTTTAATTTGGATAATGGATTTCTAATGTCATGAGCTAATCTTGATGTAAATGTTCCAATTATGGACATTTTTTCTCCTTTCAATAAATTCTCGGCTTGTTCTTTTACTTTCTTTTCTAGGAAAATTTGTTTTATCGAAAGCTCTTTTTCTTTTTTAATTACTTTTGTGAGATCTTCTTTTAACATTGCATTAAGTTTACCATAGTTAATTTTTTCAGTTTCGGTAATTTTCAATTCCTTTTGCAGATGCTCATTTTTTTCCTGTATGGATTTTGTCATATTTTCCACAAATGAGATTTTATCTTGCAGTTGTTGATTTACCCTAGACATTTCATTAACTCGTTCATTTGCTAATTTATTCATCTCTTGCATTTGAAGATCATTTTCTTTGAGTTCTTTTCTTGCTAGTTCTAAATCCTTTAAGGCATTGACTGAGATTTCTGTCAAATCACGTAAAACTGGATCTCTTTCCATAGGATTATCCACCAACATTACAAATGGTTATCAGATAGGACATATTACGAAGAGTTTGTTTAATTCAAACAGACCCTGACATTGTATGAGTATATGAATAATATAATAGAGATTTTTTAACAAAACATATTCATGTACTAGTCAATCATATTTCGTTCGTCATATTTTCATATATGAAATACCACATAATTGTATGAGTCAGAACACACTAGTCTCAAAAAACATCAAAAAATCACTTCAGCAAAATGCACCAATGGTTTTTGAGTCATACCTATACCATTTGGAATTATTAGAAGATATAGAGATTACAGAATAAAATATTGACTGTAACTCATCCCCATTTTATATTGAATCAGAATCCATTATTTCTTGCAAGAAACCCAAGCAGTTAAGAAGATTAATTCTTCATTCTAAGAAGCAATTGATCAAGTCCTTCCTCGCTGTACTCAATTCCATGTTCATCAAAAGAGTGTTTTTGATATTTTTTTATTACTTCATCAGTATTGCCGTTAATTTCAAAACTACAATCATATCCATAGTTATTGCATGATATTTTTACCATAGAATTGTTTAAAGTAGAATAGATAAATCATCTGGTTTGTTCAGATAAAACAAATCAGATTTCAGATCAATGTTACTGTTCAATTTTTAGATTATAATCCCCCTAAAGGGGGAGTCGCAAAGGACGCGACATCCCATTGAGAGTTATCGATGACAACATTATATCAGTACATTAGTTAATGGGCTGTTGTATGTACAAAGTATTCAACCTGTTCAGATTTCAGAAAATATGAAAAGTGTGAATTTATTTATGAAACATTGTTATTTTTAGCAGTCATTGCGATTTTTTCTTTTAAATTTTTAAGGAATTCACGAATTTCTTCATGTCGTTGAATAGTTTTATAGATCTCATAAAGTTCTTCATAAGACAAATTCAATTTTTGAAGATCAGTGTGAGTAATTCCATAGTGACTTAAAACTGTCCAATATGATGCAGGTTTATTTTGGCGTGTAACAATACAAGTGCCCAAATGCAAGGATATTTTGTACATACTAATATTATCACAAGAAAAGTTATAGATTCGGTGGAAAAATGGAGGAAAAATAGATTCCAAACTGGAATAAAACCAAATAATGGATTCAGCAGACATAATTATTGAAAAATCATATTAATACAATATAATCAGAAATTACATGAAAGATCAAGTTTATGGGGCCGAGAAAGGTAATGGTCAGAGAGTTGCAGAATGGTTAAATGAGCAAGCAATATCTACAGGTTTAAAATTAGAGGTAAAATTTGAGAACAATATTTTGTCCACAGAAAATTTTGGGGATTTTGATTTATTATCATTGTCAGATGATTCAATTAAAAGTAGAAAATTAATTTCTAAAGCTGGAAAGAGATTTGGCATCAAAATGATAGAAGGGGGGTATAAAGAAGTAGCAAGAATCATTCGTAGAAAGAAATCAGACTATGCAAAAGTTCTCAAAGGTGAAAAAGTCATAGGTCATTTGGAATTGGAAACATCCAGATTTGGGTCTAAGAAATGGGAAATCAAATCTGAAGAAAGAAGATAAAACAATCACCAAAAAACATTAAAAATTATAGAAATAAATTTCATAAGTTAATAACTAGATATATCATAGTGAATAAGAATTATTCTAAGATATGAAAAAAGAAATAATAAATGGTGAGGATAGAGAGAGAGATCTTTTAGAAATAAATCTAAGAAAAGCAATAGATGAATCATCAATTGTTACAGTAATGAGCAAAGACGGCATCATCACACATGTAAATGAAAAATTTTGTAGGGTTTCTGGTTATTCTGAAAAAGAAATTATTGGAACAAGTTTGTTAGCATTGCGAAGTGGAATACACACAATAGAATATTATGATGAATTATGGGCAACCATTTCAAAAGGTGAAGTATGGAGAGGAGAAATATGCAATCAAAGAAAAAATGGAGAAATGTTTTGGAATATTGCAACAATAGTACCAATCAAAAATAGTAATGATGAAATTTTTGAATATATTGCAATACGTTTTGATATAACAGATCAAAAAGTAGAGGAAAATAGAATGAAAGAAGCAATGGATAAATTACAAAAATCAAATGAGATTATTGAAGAGCAATCAAAGAAGTTAACCAAACAGGATAAATTAGTTACAATAGGAGAACTTGCAGCAAGACTATCCCACGATATAAGAAATCCACTTTCTATAATCAGAGTTTCACTTGAAAATCTCAAAATGATGTACGGTAAAAACGAATCCGAAACCAAACATTTTGACAGAGTGGAGAGAGCCATAGATAGAATTTCTCATCAGATAGATGATGTGTTAGGATTTATTAGAAAAGAGCCTTTCAGATTTGAAAAAGCACAGATGTCAGAAGTAATTTCTGATGCACTAGATTCAATCAATCTCCCAGATAGAATTTATTTTGAAATTTCAAAAAATGATTTTGAATTTACATGTGATAAAAAACGACTAGCAGTTGCAATTAGTAATTTAATTTTAAATGCGATTCAAGCAATTGAAGGAAAAGGTACCATTGAAATTAATTACGATGAGAGAATAGAAGAGATAATTATCAAGATAAAGGATTCAGGAAAAGGGATTCCAAGTGATTTAATCGAAGATATCTTTGAGCCGTTATTCACAACAAAACAACAAGGAACGGGATTGGGACTAGCAAGTGTTAAATCAATCATAACAGGTCATGATGGAAGATTATTTGTTACATCATCCCCAACAGTCTTTACAATAAAAATACCAAAAAAAGATACATTCAACTCTCAGCCTTAATTCACATACCAAATTTTACGTAATGTAGAAAATTTACCTGATTGTTTCCGGGCTTTGAGTAGCAGTTAACAAATTATTTTCTTGACTAGATCTTTTAATACTAGAAAATGATTTAGGAGTAATTTTGTTTAACAAGAATTCCAAAGAAAAAGGCTTTTGCATTATCTGAAGATATGAATCCTTTGTGCTTTCATTTGATTGCATGATGTTCTGACCATAAGCAGATAAGAAAATTATTCGTTGTCTCGGACATTGTTTATGGATCTTTTCAGAAACCTCTGAACCAGTCATTTTTGGCATATCCTGATCAAGCATTACATAATCATATGGGGGGGTTTTGTCTTTTAATACAATTTTCTTATATCTTAACTCATTTTCAAATTTTTGAAAACAAATAAGACCATTATTAAAAATGTCAACATCATAACCATTTGCTTCAAAGAATTTTTTATATTGCATTGCAGTAAACTTGTTATCTTCTGCAATTAATAATTTCTTGACCATTTCTATTTTACCGAGTTTTATGTTATCAAGACTTGTTTGTTGAAACTAAGCTCATTTTTCACAAATTGTTGTTCCATCGGAATCTTCATTATACAAATCAACAATAGCATCAATATTACATTCGGAAATATATGGGTAAGTCATATCAATAGTGGGAGCCATGAGATCTTCAGGGGCAGTAGAGTGACCCAATCCAATTGCATGACCAAATTCATGTCTCATTATTGTTCCAAGTTGTGTATTTGAAAGAGAGTCAACATCATAAATTGTAATGAATGCTTTGACAATTTCATCTCCTTCAAGAATTGTTTTTGTATAACCAGTATTTCCAGAACGATCTTTAATATTTGAAAGAATCACTACAATATCACCATTTGATTGTTGTGAGTTTAAAACTTCAAAATTTTTAGGAATAGGAATTTTTGTATCTCCAGTATTTTCAAGAGCTCCTGCCCAACCAACATAATAATTTGAAAACGAATTTTGCGGCCCTTTATGTAATAATGAATCTTCAATATCAATTTTTTCAGTAGACACGATTGATTCTTTAATAATTGAAATAGTTTCATCAGAAATTGAAACGGGGTTAAGTATATTGACGCTAAGAGTCGTCCCTTGAGGAAGTCTCCAATATTTTGAGAGACTTATTGAATCCCCTCTTAAATTTTCAACAATATGCTCAGAATTAAACAAACCAATAGAATTCAGTAATTCTTCATTTTCACCAGAAGATGTAGGTAGTCCTGTAAAATAACCTCCAAAAAAAATCAATATCCCAATTTGTAATACAAGTATAGATTTTTGATGTTTTATTTTAGATACTTTTTTTGAAGATTTTAGTTTTGAACGATTAAAGTGCATAAATTCTTTAAATTTTAAATAATTTCCCACTCTTAACATTGAAATTAGTTGGTTAGAATAAAGCGATATATCCGAGTCTGTTCATCGTGAACGAACTTTTGATATTGTTTAATATGAACAGATAGTTATTTTTCTATTAAATTTAGACATAACAAACATTGGTATTTAATAGAAAAATCATGATTTGTTCAATTTTAATTATGTTATCAGTACTGATTATTTTAAAAACAGGTTCTTCAGACGCCATAAATGCGAATAATGATTTTGAAGATTACAGGATATCACAAATGCCAGAAACACGATTTTTTGAGCAATATACAGAATTGAGTGCTCCTGAAAAAACTGCAGTAGTATATCCCATCCTTACCCAAACGGCATATTCATGGGGAGGAATACATGATTTCAACATGGGTCGTTGTGAAACATGTTTTAAAGTCGAGATTGAAGAGTATTACGATCCTATTTTTTCAGTGGGAGCAAAAAGCTTTAGAATTTTAGAATTTTTAGGATATAGTGTAATCGACGACATAGATATTGACAAAAATCCGGAAATTTTGAATAATTTTAATTCAGTGATTTTGTTGCATAACCAATTTGTAACAGAGAATGAATTTCTAGCAATCACATCACATCCAAATGTAATTTACCTATATCCAGGTTCCTTAGATTCCAAAGTTAGAATAAATTATGAAGAAAATACAATGATTCTTGAACGTGGACCAGCATTTCCTGATTCATATATTATTGATGGTTTTGATTGGGAATATAATAATTCAGAAATGACAGATAATACTATTTGTGGAGATTGGAAATTCTATCAAATAACTAACGGACATATGCTTAATTGTACACCTGAAGATACTATTCAATACAATGATGCAATATTAAAGAAATTAAAACAACTTGCAGAAGTTTAAATAAAAAAACTTAAAAAATATTTACTTTGATTTTTTCTTCATGTATAATACCATTCCAATAATTATTGCTGGAACTAGTATCAATATAGGATCAAAACCACCAACATCTGGTTTTTTAAATGTGTCATCTGATTCTTCAGTGATACTCATAGTTGTTGCATTAACTTTGACAATTTTGGAGGCAAATGCAGATTGAATAGGACCATTAATACTTGCTAAAATCTTAACAGACTCACCAGATGTAGAAATGATTGATGCCATAGCCTCCCCAGTCGGACCTGTAGAACCATCACTGATAGTTGCAAATCCACCTTCAAATTCCCATATGACAGGGGCATTTTGTAGAGGAAGTCCATTTTGTTTTGCGATTATAGATACAAGAAAAGAATCTCCCGCTTCAACAATATCAGCACTTGTAATTTCTAGCGTAGGAGTGATTTCTTCAATTTCGATCTCCTCTGTAAGTATTGGTAATCCTTCAGAAATGAAAGTAACTTCAACGGTTCCAGATGATTTTGGTGTTAAATCTAACTGTATGAAACTAGATTGATGAGACAGAGTCACATTTTTTGGGAAATCAAGTATGGAACGATCTGAGGAAAATATTTTGACATCAACACCATAATCTATTTTCACAGGTAATGATTGGGAATCTAAAATTTGTAAAACAAATGTATCTTTTACTCCGTTGAATAGTTTTTCTGGGTAATCAAGGATCAAGGAATCAGGTTTTGATGAAATACTTGAAAGAGAAATGCTAGTTTCAAAGTTGTCAATATTAATTACCAAATCTTCATCCCCTGAATCAATTGCTGTGATAGGAATTAGAGTAAAGTAGGGATAAGTTTGAATATTTTCTGTATCCACTATAAAGATGTCAGAGTTGGAAATTTCTATTTGTTGTTCTAAGGGTATTTGGAATAACCCATCAGAAGATTCCATATAAACAAGAATCCAATGTTGTTCACCTTTTAGAAAATGATCCGTAGACACAAAAGTCTTCAGCGATACAGAATCTTCTTCATATCCATGAATATCCAATGTAACAACTTCCGCATTAGGAATATTTGGGGCAATGTCAGAATCAGTAGGGACAAAATATCCCATATTTCCATACACCAAAGAAGATTCAAATCCTTTTTTTATTATTGAGTTTTCAATTGATATTGATTTATCAGATGTGGTAAATGGTACCACAATGTCTCTATCAGCAGTTACAGGATGACCATTTTCATCTTCCAGATAAATAACTCCAATTAATTGTCTTGAACCATCGGAAAGAACAGCTAAGGGTTCAAATTTTACATTTTTGTTTCCATATAGTTCAACATCAATTGTATCAAAAGTATCTTCAACTATAATTAACGGGTTTTGCGAAGTCACTGTAATTGTATAGGAATCAGTCTCACCTTTTTGAATTGAGAATAATTCGTGCCCATAGGTCTGTCCTTTTTTAATTTGAAAATATCCTTTAGGATTTATTGAATTTGCATCTGTACTTGTGTTAATGGTTTCAGAGTCAGTTGAACTCTCAATTTCAAAGTAAAGGGTAATATCCTCTGTTGCCTTAATCAGAGATCCTTCTGAAAATAACTGTGCAATTAAATGGCCACTTGAAGTATTTGAAGAACTGATATCTTTAGGAATCACATATATTTGAATTTCTTTTTCAGTTGATTCTTCAACTGTCAATAATTCAGAAGACTCAAGATCACCTGACTTTGCAGATATGGTAATAACCCCTTCTTTATCTACTCTAAAAGTTTGTTTAGTTTCAAATTCACCTTGAGGGATGAATATGTTTGATTCAGAAAAGGAAACAACTCCAGGTTTTGAAGTACTCAGTTTTATCAGATAGTCTTTATCTGCTCTTGTCGGAATTCCACTATCATCAGTTAGTAAAACAGATAAAATACCTTGATTATTTTCACCTATTTCAAATACATCTGGAAATAAATTTAGAGAAAGTTTATTCGGAATATTGTTCCCATATACCTCAATAGGGATTTCCAATGATTTGGAGCCTTCAGTAAAAACATAGAGGATTGTTTCACCTTCTCCATAAGCCTTTAATTTCACTATAGTTTTGTACGAATGTTTTTTTTCTAAATCAATTACATCAATTACGGATTTATCAAGAGATTCTACTTTTAGATTTTGGATTTTCTCTAATGAAACTTGTTCACCATGAGAATTATAAACTTCCAAAGTAACTACATCATTTTCATGAATTTTTTTTGGCAGTAAATCATATTCTAAATCATAATCATTTACAATGGCAAACGAATTATCTATAATTGTGATAGACAACAAAAATAGTATTCCAAATAGTATAGATTTCAATATATAAACAACCCAAATGAACATTATAATCATCAGTTCACCCAAATTGAACGCACAAATAATTTCAAAAAAATACTCAGTTTAAACAAATTGAACGTACAGAATGCTATTACAACAAAAATCTCATCTTAAGGAATGTCTGCAAATTCTGCATTGGTTAAATTTAAGATGGTAAATGGACTAATTGGCAGTATTTTGGAGGAAAATAAGGTCTCATATAGAACATTATTTCCAAAATTACCTCAAATTGATACAGAGGTAAGATCAAAAGTTGAGAAGTTGTTAGAATCAAGAGAGAGGATCAAAGACGATATTGATGGAGATGATGATTTTGAAGATTTTACAGATGACCTAAATCTTGCTAATTATTTTCTTGCATGCAGGAAATTTTCAGATGCATTAAGGTATTATGAAAGTGCATTAGTAAAAAACCCCCAGTCATATTCAGCATTATGTAATAAGGGCCTTTGTCTCTTTAAACTGTCAAAATTAGATGATGCGATTACATGTTATAATGAGGCTTTATCTACTTACAAAAATATTCCAGAGGCATTTTTTATGAAAGGCAAAATAATGTATGCAAAACAAGATTTTGCCGAGGCAGTAAAACATTTTCAGAGGGCATTAGATTTAGAATCAGAAAATATAGATACGAAATTCTATCTAGCAAAATCACTTGTGAAAATGGGAAATATTCAAAATGGTGTTGAAGTATTAGAGGGAATTCTTGAAGATCATGATCATGTAGATTCATTATTATTATTGGGTCAAACTTTCTTAAATCAAAATGAGCATCAAAAAGCAATAGTATATTTGAATAAACTTGAAGAAATTTCACCAAATCATATAGAGGCACATCTACTTTTAGGCAAGGCACATGTTTCAGTAGAAAATTATAATGAAGCAATCATACATTTTGAAAAAATATTGAATAAAACACCAAATCATATAGAGGCACATCTACTTTTAGGCAAAACTAACATGGAGATTAGTAATCCTAATGAAGCAATGTCAAATTTTGAAAAAATTTTAGAGATTTCTCCAAACCATAAGGATGCATTGAATTACAAAATTCAATTATTAGAAAAAAGTGGAAAATTAGATGACGCAATAGAGTGTTGTGACCAACTGGTAGAATCAACATCAGAACCAAGAGATCAATTGTTGAAGAAAGGAATTTTATTATTTAACAATAATAAATCTTCCAATGCACTAAGTATTTTTAATGAGATTTTAGGAAAAACTAAAACCAACAATGTTGCGCTAATTTACAAAGCTAAAATCTTTGAGCAAAAACAGGAATTTCAGGAGGCTCTTCTATGTATAGAGAACATATTAAAATCAGATCCTGAAAACACAGAAGCTCTAGAGAAGGCTGCGGAAATTTCATTAAAAGTTGGGAATTATGAGAAGGGATTAGCATATACAAATCAGTTATTAACAAAATCATCATCTGATGTAATTTTAGAAAGAAAATCACATCTTTTATCAATTCTAGGTCGTCATGAAGAGGCAGGGCAAATTTGCATGGAATTAATTAAAAACAACAAAACAAATGCTCAAACATTATACGAATTAGGCAAAATTCACCTTATTTTAAATAATTTTGAGAAAGCAGTGGATTTTTTTGATAGAGCAATAAGCATTTGTCCCATGAATTCTAAAATAATTTTAAAGAAATCAATGGCATGTTTTTCCCAACAAAAATATGATGATGCTATTCTTTGTTTAGAGCAAATTCCAGAAACAGATACTCTTTACAATTACGCACAATTTGAAAAATCAAAAATTCAAATGCTCCAAGGAAATACAAAACAGGCAATTGAAATTTTATCTAAGGTAGTTAAAACCAATGATGTATTCAAACTAATAGCATCAAATGAAGTAATTTTTGAAAGTATATCTAATATGTTTGAGTTTAAAGAATTATTAAAATAAAAAAGAAAAAATTAATTGGAAGATAAGATTTCCATTGGTTTTGATTTTTTCCATAGATGAGTGCACAAACTAAACATGTTTTCAACCATCTCTTCAGAATTAGTGTACATAATAGAGTCAACATCATCATTAAGATCCATTGATTCTTTCATAGCTCCTGACATTATTAGTTGATTCTTTGATTCTACTATCATTCTACTTTTTGAAGGTAGTTTTCCAATTTTAACATCAGTTGTACCTAATTGTTCAATAATTTCCATGGTTTTTGTATCACAGTCATTAGTGATTATTCTCACTTCACCACCTGAAGATACTTTTGCATGAATTTTATCTGGGATAGACGTATGATACATCCTCATCAAATCATCAGAAGTTGTAACAAGAAAGATTTTCTCGTTAGATTCTTGGATTAGTTTTCCAATTCTAGTGTATATGTTGGATCTTCCTTGAACAATTGAAAAAGAGGACATGTCAGTTGCGGCCACATTATTTTCATAATTATGGAGACTTTCAATTACAGTTCTTGCCAATTTTTGTAGCATTACAATTTCATCTTCCTTCTTTTGAATTACACTGGTTAATGCTTCAGATGGTTCTACAGCATTTACGATTGTAGGGTTTGAGAAGGTAGTCGAAATAACACCCATGTTTCTGAGCTTATTCAAGGATCTGTATGCCTTTCCTCTATCCACATTTAGTTTTTGTGCCATCGTACCAACAGTTACAGAACCCATCTGAAGAAGGCCAACATAGATTTTGGCATCAATTTCTTCTAAACCAAAATGAACTAGAGAATTGTAAATTTCTTCTTTACTTAACATATGACTTTCTCCTCTGAGTATTCATGGTATTTATCTGATCTATTATTTTGGGCTCTATAACATAGAAGTCGTTGATTTTTCATTAATATCACAATAAATTTTGACATAATTAGATACTGTGTGTTTTTTACAAACGAACACTGTAATTCTATAAAGTTGTATGATCACTCCAAACACACGCGATGATATACTAACATCATACCAAATCCTATCAATGAAATTACAGCGAAAGGGAACGCGACATTCTCATCGTGGAGTCATCGGTGTAGAGTCTGCAATAGTCATGATTGCATTTGTAATCGTAGCAGCAGCCTTAGCATTTGTTGTACTTAACATGGGATTCTCAACTACGCAAAAAACAAAAAACGCCATAGTCTCAAGTGCAGATGAAGCAAGTAGTGCATTAGAGATTGCAGGGAAGATTATTGGTTCAGGCCACATCACTGCAGGAAAACTTAATGCAACAGCAATTCCACTAAAGATTGTCTCAGGAGGATCATCAATTAACCTAAATCCCGCAAATGCTGCTATACGTTATCTTAGTAACAGTGTGGAGCATGGAAATATCTATGCAGGTGCAATCTCAACAGGGACATATGACACATTAGCAGAGGCAATGCGTCAATCAGTTATTGCAGGATATATTGATTCAAACCCTGTAAATGCTACCAGTCCAAATTCCACAAAAGCGATATTCTATTTCAATGTGAATAGAAATGACAACTTCATCTTGGATCAAGGAGAACACGGTATGTTAGCAATTGCATTCTCAGAATCAGAGAGACCACAATCACTTGATGTAATCAGGGCAGAAGTCATTCTTCCAACTGGTGCACCACTGTCAATTGAGCGTACAGTTCCAAACATATCATCATCGGTAGTAGATCTTGGTTAATCCTAAAAGATAACCAGGTTTTTTACTTTTTTATTTTGTTTATTTTGATCAAACAATACTACAAATTACAAACATTTTATGATTAAATGATGATTCAAAAATTGATTATCGGAGCATTAGGATTATTCATGATTACACCAGTTATCATATTCTCAGCATATGCAGAAAATTCATGGACTGTATTCATAAATCCTTACGAGGATCTTGAAAAAAAAGAATTGTTTCAGCCTAGAGAACTACCGATATTTTCAGGAGACAATATAACTTGGCAAAATAATGATATCACTACTCATAAAATTGTTAGTGGTGTACCCAATCATCCCGATTATTCGGGAGAATACTTTGCAACAGAAACAATTTCTCCCGGAAAGGATTATACCATTTCTTTAGATTTTAATGGTTTTGCAGGATATTATTATTTTTGTGAAATACATCCTTGGTTTACAGGGAAAATCTTTTTCGAAGATAGACCAGATATATTTTATTCCACACTAGATATATCATATAAGATTCTTGAAAATGAAATATTATCTATTGGAGGACTAGTAGATACAGATTTTGGTAAAACAGAATATGAGATTTTAATATATGATAGTGAGGGTAACCTCGTTTATCAAAAAGGCCATTCATTTGAGCCTGATGCATCTTTTAACACATCCATAGATATTTCAGAACCCATATGGAAAAAAGATGAAAATTATATGATGAAATTAGTTTATGGTGTTCCTAGTGAATCTACTAGTATGCCATTAAAAATTCCAAAAGATGCGTCATATGAAAAATCAAAGTATTTAGAATTTTGTCAAGATTTCAAATCAGAGGATAATTTTATGTTTGAAAAAATGCAATTACCAAATTGGTACAAAAAAGCATTATGCTGGTATGGGGATGAAGTAATAACAGAAAAAGAATTTTCTGATTCGTTAAATTTCTTCAAAAATATTCATTTAGAATAATTGTTTAAAGTGTTTGATCATGGCAAACACACGCCATGATATACTCCCATACCACTAAATCCTATCAATGAAATTACAACGAAAGGGAACGCGACATTCTCATCGTGGAGTCATCGGTGTAGAGTCTGCAATAGTCATGATTGCATTTGTAATCGTAGCAGCAGCCTTAGCATTTGTTGTACTTAACATGGGATTTACTACATCACAGAAAGCAAAGACTACAATCATTGCAGGATTAGAAGAATCAGGTAGCAGCATGCAAGTTGCAGGTAAAGTTACTGCAGTTGGATGTACTACCTCTGCAGGAGGCTGTGCCACTACACCAGTTCTAAATGCAACTGCATTTCCAATTAAGATCACCTCAGGTGGCGAAGCAGTTGATTTAGGGGCTTCCACTACTGCTGTAAAATACCTCAGCAATACTGTAGAGTATGATGATATTTACTCTGGTCCAATCAATGCAGCAGAAAAGAGATCATTGTCACTTGCACTCACAGAGGCAATTAATTCTGGATACATTGCTAGTCATCCAACAACTGGAAACTCTCCAAATGCAACTTCAGCATTCATCTATTGGTCAGTACAAACCAACACCAATGCAATTTTGGATCAAGGAGAACACGCAGTATTGACAATAGCATACAAAGCTGCTGACAGACCTGCTGCTCTAGATACAATTAGAGCTGAAATCATTCCAGCAACTGGAGCTTCACTATCTGTAGAAAGACAAGTTCCAACAATTACCACATCGGTAGTAGACTTGGGTTAAACCACTAATACTGGTTTACCGATTTTTTCTTTTTCATTTTTGAATCATGTTTGATCATGGCAAACACACGCCATGATATACTCCCATACCACTAAATCCTATCAATGA